>JBBARF010000092.1:0-14725 GCA_040399925.1 Bacteriovoracaceae bacterium | reverse complement strand
CTCCCCAGCATCTGACAGTAGTGTCCTGAGCTACGGCACAAGCAGTACCGCTACCCAGAGAAACAGCAATTGCCGTTTTCGCAGAAGTTGATCCGTCGAAATACCCAACATTTACCGGAATATTTGAGTTGGCAGCGGCAGAGTTGTTACCCAGTCTGTAATCGTAGTTATAACCCCAGCATTTGATGGTTCCATTGGCCATGGTGGCGCAGCTGAAATAACCGCCAATCTCAATTCCGGTGGCAAAGGTTGCACTTGATGATCCATTGATGTTAGCTACATCAATCGGAGTTGTGGAGTCAGTATAGGTTCCGTCTCCTAATTGGCCTTGGGCGTTTGAGCCCCAGCACTTGACCTTACCATCAAACATCACGGCACATGTATGATTCAAACCTGCTGAAACCGAATTCGCTTTGGTGGCATCACTCACTCCTGTGATGAGTGAAGTGGCGGTAGGAGTACTGATCGATGCGGCCACAGATCCATTTCCAACCTGTGAGCAGGACGTGCCGCAGTTATTGTCTCCCCAACATTTGACTGTGTAATCTTTCATGAGCGCGCAGGTATGGACGTAACCAGAAGAGATTGCGATAGCAGTGTTGGCATCGCTGGCACCATTGATCACACTCGCAATAACTGGAATTTTACTGTTGATGATTGTTCCATTACCCAAACGGTTAGACCCATTATTACCCCAGCAGGAAACTCGTCCATCAGAAAGAAGCGTGCAGGTAAAATTATCGCCCGCCGAAAGCTGTGGCTGCATACTAGGCGCCACTGTCGGGATTAAAATCGGAGCGATGGTTGGTGTGGCCGTCATACCCGTCGCAGACAGATTAATATTTCCGGTTGCTCCACCAGTAGTGCAGCTTCTGCTTAGAGTTGAAGTCCTGGCACCCGTGATGGCCGGATTAGCTTGAATTTTTAACAGACATCTCTGGCCAGCGGCAATGTTGCTGGTGCCGCAGTCCACATCAGTAATGGTAAAATCTGAATTGTTTGTGTTAGTGAATGCACTACAGCCCGCTGTTGAAGTCTCACCAGAGTTGGTAAGATAAAGGTCGTAGGTTGATGAGCTTCTTCCAACCACGACATTTCCCAAAGCAATGGTGGTGACCAAGGGTGTGTGGGTTGCCGTTGGAGTGATACCAGTGACAGATAAAGAGGCGCTCGTGCTTCCATTTAGGCACATGAAATTAATAATTCCTGACCGAGTTGCCACTGCTCCAGGTGTTGCCTGTACTTGGATATTGCAACTGGCCCCAGCCGCTAAAGTCGGGCCACAACCATTTGTGCCAATTGAAAAGTCGGAAGCGTTTGTTCCAGAAATTGTGGCCGAACAACTCAATGCTGTTGAGGCTCCAGAATTTGTTACAATTATAGGGACATGTCCGGAAGAAGTTCCATTAGGAACGCTCGAAAAATTCTTGGAAGTCGGATTAAACTTTAGAGTTGTGGCCGAATAGCTGTAAGAAGTAAGCCCATTCGCTGTCGTTGCGACAGTTCCACCGAAAGAACAAACTCGGCTCAGTGTAGCCGTTTTTGTTCCCACTGAAGTGGGAGTAGAAATGACATCAACTGTACAACTTGCTCCTGCTGCTAGTGAGTTTCCTCCACAGGAATCGTTAGTTATTGAGTACTGGGCCCCATGGGTTCCGCCTAATGTGGGAGCTGAACAAGTGGCCGCTTTATTTCCCGAATTTGTGAGGGTAAAAGTTCTTGATGAATTTGCAGTCAAAAAGATATTTCCAAAACTGTGAGTGTTTGCATCCCACGCTAAGCTCGGATATGTTGCGGTTGCCGTCAAGGTCATCGGGAATGAGGCACTATAGTCAAAAATATCATTACCCTCATTCTCATCGTGGTAAAGAAAAACGGAAATGTATGGATTAAGAACTGCTGTTTGTGTTCCTAAACCAGCAGACAAAATCCAAGTACATTGGATGAGTCCATTCGAGTCAGTGGTTGAGCTACAACTCAGAGGCCATGTATATTCAATTGTTGAGCCACTCAAGCCATTTCCATGAGCGTCTTTTACAGCAATAACAATCGGGAGAGGTAAAGCCGCCAAACTATCACCGGTTTGACCATTTCCTGACACTACAGACATGGAACTAACCGCACCCGGTGAAATGCTAAAATTATTTGAGCAGGCGTAAACCCCTCCGACAAAAGCGCGAAGTTTAAACGCAGATTTTTTAGTTACACGTAAATTACTAAAGGTCGCGACTCCTGCAACAGCAGTTTGTGATGGCGAGCTTACACTCGAAGCAATATCTGAAGTTGCTCCACATGCGGCCGCATCAGAGCTCGCGATTAGGCTGATTGCTCCAGTAAAATCTGTTTTTATATTTCCTACTGAATCATAAGCAGTGACTACCGGCGAGCCGATGCTAGAATCTGCGTTACTCGAAGTTCCAGGCTGAATAGTGAAAGCTAATGAGGCAGGAGGTCCTGGATTGACTCCTAGAGTATTTGAACAGATCGTTTTGGTTCCGATGGCCGCTTTAATTGATCTGACGGATGTACTGAGAATTTTAATATCGGTGAAAGAACCTATTCCGCTTGAAAGTGTTCTACTTGTTGATCCACCTAATCCACCTGCGACTACTGAACCTGCACATGCTGGAGCATCGTAGGCAGAAAGAGAAACGGATGAAGTAGAATCAGTTGAAATTAAATTATTATTTGCATCGTAAGCATTGATGATGGGCTGAATTGTAAAGTTGGTATCTGTTGCAATAGTGAGAGGGGATGGTTGGATACTGAAGTCAATTGAGTTCATCGCCCCATGCTGTACCGTAAGAGCAGGTTGAGAACTGGTCACTAAATTTCCGTCAATATAAGCATTCACCCCCGTGGCAGCTCCGGCAACGACTCCTGTCAATGTTGCGGTGTAGGTCCCATTTGCATTATCGGTGACGCTTGAGAAAGTCGCTGTACTTATGCCACCTGCATGGGCAAAGGTTACAGTTTCTCCTCCGGCGACAAGAATATTATTTCCACTATCTCTGACAGTAAGAGTGATTGTGGTAGTGCTTCCCGACAGAATACTTGAAGCTGCAAGTGATAGAGTGGATGCAGTTAGAGAGAGAGTGGAAGGTTCAGTTTTCGTCACGTTAAGAATTTTAGGCGTAGTGCTTATGGC
Source organism: Bacteriovoracaceae bacterium (assembly GCA_040399925.1). Classification (GTDB taxonomy): domain Bacteria; phylum Bdellovibrionota; class Bacteriovoracia; order Bacteriovoracales; family Bacteriovoracaceae; genus Peredibacter. The sequence continues at coordinate 11,577 of JBBARF010000092.1, read as the reverse complement.
CCCTGAACTATCCATCGCCCAAAGACGAAGGACTTTTAATCCGTTTCCGGTTGAAATAGTGAATGGGATGGCCTGACTTACGGCCTGTGTACAGGTGATGTTATAGAGTGCCGGATTAGATGGTGCAGCAGTCATGTTTTCAGTTAATGCCAGTTTTTCAAAGCTATCGCAGTTTGAAAGCGCAAAACCTGTATCCATATCAATTTGGATATTTGGATTAGTGATCACTGAAGCGAGAGTGGAAATATTCGGAACAATAGGTGTGATATTGTTGGGAACATTGATCAGGAAAGTTCTTAAGAGATAGCGTGAACTTATGTCAATATTGCCGCTCCCGTCATCTTGACCAACATAGAGGCTTATTAAATGAGTGCCTTGGTCATTTCCAGTAGGATAGTAGTTCCACAATTGTGCCGATGATTTTAGAGCACCATCTAGTTTCCACTTGTAGACCGTGTTATAGGCCGGATCAGGATGGATCGTTTTGATTTCATAACTTCCGGTCGTTAATTCTGGGATTAAAGATGGAATTCTGTAATAAACAATCTTGGGAGCGGCACCATTTAGAGCTGAAATATTTGATCCAAACAGGGACTGAAACTGGGCCGTAAGTGCCGCATTGGAATTAGTGGTCAACTGAACACTATTAAAGGAATTTCCCTGCATTTGTTTCAGGAATTCATCCAGTTCTGTCCGGAGAACTTCACGAAGATTCTTACTTAGATTTGCATTGGTGGCAAAACTAATAAAAGTTGTCGCATAGTTAATGTCTTGCTCAAGATTAACTGCGGTTACGGGCCGTGAAAATAAATAATCACATCCCGTAACTTCGACGATGTACTGAACTTCTGGATCTAGAGTTCCGAGGGATGTTAAATCAAAACTGTATTCGGCATCACTCTTCACATCATAGGTCATTACAGGTGCTGATGACTGCTCACCGCTATCGCTCAAGGTATAAAGTGAAGCCGTTACAGCATCAGTGCAAGGAGCTGCATAGGCATTAGATAAAAAAGATTTTTGATTTGAGTGCTGAGAAATGAGCCCAGAGAGTGGTTGAATTCGGCCACCAATAATTGTGGATCTAGTTAGTTGACCGGCATTCATATTCATCTTCCCACAAGACTGGAATGTCAAAATGATGAATAAAAACAGGGCCATCTTCATGGAAGACTTATCGGCAGATTGGAGTCTGATTTTAAGCCAATAGCCGAGTAGTTTTGTTTGAGAGGGTGATCTGTCTGATTTGACTAACTGTCCAGATTTCGAGGTCTAACCAGTTGGAACTTATAATGCGCCGTATAAAGAATACCCTAAGGCCCTAGAACTGTTGCTGCAGCAAAGCGTTACAAGTATAACCCTCTCACTTTTCTTAACCAAGGATCATGATATGAAAAAATTGATGGTAGTTGCGACTGCATTGATTGCAACAAGTGCATTCGCTGAAAAATGGGATGCTTCTAACAATCCTGATTATTTTAACCTTATCGCTAAAACTAAAATGAACCATAATCTTAAAGAGCTCCCTGAAGCGGCTGCACTTAAAGATGAACGTTTGGGTTGGTCTGAAAGTTACTGGCCATCAAATCTTGGTGGGATTGCTTTCCGTTGGAACAGTACAAATCCAATGCCTTTTAAATATGAGTCTCCAAAAAAAGAAGAACTACTTGCATTGAAGTCTCAGCCGGCTAAACTTGAAGCTCTTTTAAGTACTCTTTCTCCAGCAGAACTTTACGATATTTCTCAAGACGATTTTGGTTATTCATTAACTAAAAAAGTTCTTAAGACTTATTCTCCGAAAGATCTTTGGTGGGAAGGGATCTGTCACGGTTGGTCTCAGGCCGCTGCAAATTTTCCAGAGCCGGATAAGAATGTCGTAATCTCTAAGAAAAACGGCATTGCCGTTCCTTTCGGTTCTTCAGATGTAAAAGGTCTATTAGCGATGCACGAAGCCTTCAATGCTGAAGGTCTTTATACTCGAATCGGTGACCGTTGTGCTGTCGAAGGTAAAGTTCCAGGTGAAGCATTTCCTGAAGATGGAAATGTTCCTTATCCGTCAGAAGCCGATGCTAATACCCGCAAGTGTGCTGATACAAATGCAGGAGCATTCCATATCGTTCTTGCGAGCGTGATTGGTATTAACTCTCAAGGTTTCGTCGCTGACGTGGATCGTTTCAATGATGTTTGGAACCAACCAGTTAAAGCTTACGAAACTGTTATTCACTGGGACCGTGAGCTTCCGGTAACTCCAGCTGATATGAAGAAAGGAATTGATAAGAGAGTTCCGGTTTCTACAAAAATGATCTACGGTGATGAGCTTGAATTCTATTCTCCTGAACTTGCTTCAGAAGGTGTCATTGGATTTGTTTCTAAGGATCCCGTTACTGGAACAACAGCCCAAACTGAAGGCACTAAACAGTACGAATATATCCTTGAATTAGATTCTTTTGGAAACATTGTTGGTGGAGAATGGATCTCTCTAACTCGTCCGGATATGATTTGGATGAAAGTTCCGAAGGATAAACAGAAGCCTTTCCGCAATGGAAGATTCCCTCTTGCAGGATTGAACGACATCTACAAACCAATTAAACGTTAATCAAAAAGCCCCGTAAAAGGGGCTTTTTTTTTGCTTACAACCAGGTACTTTTAAGAAGAAGTTTAAAAGTCGTTCCTGATTTAGGATTGTCCTGAGTTTTTTCAAATGACTCAACTTTCACTTCTCCATCATACATTTCCATAAACGTTTTCATGATCTGCATGCCGAAACCTGTGCCGGTCTCGCCTTGAGTACCGGTACGAGACGTCTTGCTATTGATGTCAAAGAGTTTCGTAAGGATTTGACTAGGCATCCCTATGCCTTCGTCCGCAATACTGATTTGAATATGTTCTTTCTGGATTTCTTCGGCCGTGATGGTTATGGTTTTACCTTCGGGCGAAAATTTAATGGCATTAGAGATAATATTACAAAGGACTTGGTTTTTAAAACTCACTGGCTCAACTAGCACTTGAAGATCCTGATACTTTTCTTGATCAAAATCTAAAATGATTTTTTTCTTTTCTAGATCTTCAGCACATACTTTGCCTACATACTGGATTCCCTCGGCGAAAGGAAAGAGAACCAAATTCATATCGGCTTTACCCTTATTGATCGCATACAACTTTCTAACGTTATGAGTGATTTCGATCATCGCTTCAGTTGCCTGTGAGACAATATCAATTCCACGCTGAGTTAGATCAGGGTTATCATTTTTTTTAGTAATATTGAGACCAATAGAAATTCGTCCTAAAGGGTTGGCCAGATCGTGGAAAAGAACACGTACGAGATCATCGACTTTTTTTCCTTGAGAGGCGAGCAGTGTTTCGGAACTGGTCTTCATGGAGATGAAAACAGAGATAATTATCGTCGAAAGTAATATCCACCCAAAGACAATCAGCATCTGCGAAATAAGCCTTCCATTTGCTGTTATTTCATTCGGGAAATTATAACCGTAGAGTTCCAAAGTGAGATAACAAAGGGGAATTATCAGGGGTGAGAGTCCCCAAATCAATAGCCCACGCTTGCCACCTATCAATCCCCCTAACATCGGAAGAATTCCATACCAGATAAGCGTTAGAGAGAAAAAGCCTCCGGTGTAGTAACTGAAAGTTGCCTGATGAACCATTCCCGAGAACAGAAGAGTATTTCCTAAAGTGGCAACACTCTTGGAGTATCTGAGAATGACGGGAGAGAATAAATGCACCACTGATGCCATTGCTCCGATGACAAATGAAATTGGAGAACTTAAAGAGGTGTAGGCGAGAATCTCATAGGCCCAAATGAGAATGCTTGTTGTGAAAACGATGGTTAGAATAATATGAATGTTTGTCGCACTCAGATCGCGCTCCGCTAATCGCTTAGCAGCTATAAAGTTGAAAAGACCAAAATAAGTCTTAAAAAAGAGAGAAGGAGAGGTCTTCATAATGAGCGTTTTGGTCAAACATTAGATTGAGCTTAATATCATTTAATTGGCCGTTATTTGATACTAAAAAACGCTTTTGAGCTTCACTTCAGCTATGACAGCTTCCAAAATCTTAAGGAGCTGGTCCTGATTGATCATGTCTCTACCGAGTGAATACTCTTTAGGTGAGGCAGATTTTTTGATCTTAACTGTGTCTTTACTCACCTTGGTGGTGATGGAGGAGGTATCAAGTTTTTTTACCTGAAAATCAAAATCCATTTGCAAGGTTTCGCCATCCATTGAAAAAATGAGTCCCAACGTATCAAGATTGGCCATGTCGCGTGCAGTGGGGGGAATAAGTTTGAACTCAACACCAGTCTTTGCACTTTTTATTTCCTTGAGTTTGAAACGGTGAAAAGTATCTAAGAGGCCCACAATTTTTGTGTAAAGAGCTTTCGGTTCAGTTTTTAGTTGCAGGTGATTTTCAGAAAAGTTCCGGCCGTAGGCGATATAGTAGCTCGCCTTTTTATCAGTGATGGGACAGTTGTCGGGGAGTTTAAGTGAAAAACTCAGCTCTTTTTCTGAACCAGCGGCCAGTTCAGTATCAGCAAAGTTTTCTTTGACATCAAACTTCAACGCACCTTCCGTGCGAGAATGAATTTTTTTGATATCAGCATAGGCCAAGGCTACTCCTGCACTGCTTAGAGCGATGCTTTCAGTGCCGTGGTTTTTAACTTTGAGACTTCCCTGAACAATTGATCCCTGAGTCCAGCTTTCGCCCCTAGTTTCAATATTCCATTCGAGGGGTTTATTAAAAAATGTACCTTTCATAGTGTTATTATTTTATCGGAAAATGCTATGATTGGCCTCATGAAAATCCATCACATCGCTTTGATTGTTTCAAATAAAGAGGCTTCGCTTAAGTTCTATACCGAAATTTTGGGGTTTAAAAAACTTATGGAGTATTTTCGGGCAGAGCGAAATTCGTATAAAATTGATCTCGAGCGAAATGGAATGCGTCTGGAAATGTTTACTTTTCCTGATGCGGTCAAAAGACCTTCCCGACCTGAAGCCATGGGGCTAAGGCATCTGGCCTTTGAATTGGGAGATATAGCGGAGTTTCATGCCCGGTTAAAGCTTCAAGGGGTGGCAGTAGAAGAAATAAGAGTGGATGAATATACCGGGAAGAAGTTTTTCTTCTTCCCGGATCCCGACGGATTGCCGATCGAAATTTACGAAGCTTAGTTCGGTAGTTCGCAAAGTGGAGAAGTTAAATCGAACTCAAATGACGGAGTCAAGCAAGTATACACATTGAATGTTTGCTGACCGTAGCGAACACCCTGAGCAGCATTGATGTCACCATTTTCATTTACTTCACATGGATTATTTAAAGTACATACCTGGCCATCTTCATTAGATGTATTGTTGATACCAACGACTCTTCTTTCCCCACGAGCGATGATCGGTGAACCAGAAGTTCCACCAATGGTGTCACAAGTCGATGTATAACGGATTGAATCGTTCCACGTCCATGCGCCTTCTTTCATTTTGAAAATGAATGAATCGATGTCACAGCTGTAACCGCGGTCCCAGTAACCAGAGATGATATCAATTGATGTTCCCTGAACCGGATGAACGCCATCAAGAATGAATGGACGAACATTCGTTGCCTGCATGATTTGAACATAGTTCTGATCCAGCTCATAAAAAGCAACATCAGTATTAGTCATTGTAGCGTAAAGAATTTTGGTCGCCTGAATCGGAAAGAGCTTCATATCGCGGTCAAAAATTTTCATGGCGCGAGAGATAGGACGGTTATGAAAAACTTCACCTGGGTTCAAGTAGCCACCTGGCTTTTGAATACAGTGACCGTTCGTCATCACGATGGCCTTAGCAGTTATTGGCATTCCTGCGAAAATGATGAGCGACCCAGAACAGTTAGAGAGCTTAACGATACCTTCAAAGTCATAAGCAAGAGCAAGGGATGCATCAGGTGCAGACTTTACTTCAAGAGCATTGAAAGGTGCTTGTGGAATGGCGTAAGCAGAAACGCTGGTGATCGCAAATAATAAACCAAATAAAATTTTCATGTGTGTGTCTCCTCAATTGATTAGATTAAGGATGTTCTAGCAAGGTAGAGCACGGCTGTCTTTGTGCTGTAAGATATGGTTAGGATTTAGGTATTTGAGGGGAGGGAGACTGGTTTCGGAGTGACCCCATTAGTGGCAGTAATTTTTCTAAACTTAAGAATAACTCTTGTTCCTGGGCCATCCGTTGGGGTTTCAAAAGAAAAACTTCCTCCAAAACGACGCATGAAGTAACCCGAAATCATAAGACCAAATCCATTCCCTGTTTCACCTTCTGTACCGGGAAGTGAGGAAAGGATTCTTCTTTCTTAAGCCGAAGTAGTTAAACCAATTCATTTTTGCATTCAACAGAGATTTTTATTTTTTGACCACGGTTAGAATATTTGATGGCATTAGATAATAAGTGAGAAAGAACATGCTCATTAAGGGCCGGTTCAGAGGCGAGAATGCTCACTCCACCGGGGCATGAGACTTCTTGAGTCTGAATATCTTCTGGCATAGATCTGGTTTTAAGAGCGGCCTTGGTATTAGTAATTTTAGTGATGGCCGTTTGAGTATTAAAATGAATCCGATTCCAGATTTTATTTTGTTCCAGGACTTCAATCTTGCCTGAATGTAAAATTTCAAAGTAATTCGAAATAAAAAAAGACTTAGAGCTCTTCGCCGGCCGGTTCAAAGAGTGGTTCGAAATCACCCAGAACTTTAGATTCCTCCATAAGACCGACCAGGTCGTAATCCAAGATCTTAAACAAATCATCAAATCTATCCAGCACATAGTAGAGGGGTTGAGGGATATCTATGCGATAAGGAGTTCTTAAGGCTGTGAGTGGATCAAACTTCTCGCGTCTAGCGACTGGACTCTCAACTGAGTAAACAGTTTCATGGATAGATGACAACATACCGCCGCCATAAGCTTTTACACCTTGTGGGGTATTGAGTAATCCAAACTCAATGGTGAACCAGAAAATCCGAAACATACGACGACGATCTTTGGGTGAAATGCTTAACGCCAGCTTCCCAAACTCTTCCATGAAATTGGCATAGTCTGGAAAAGTTAAAAGTGGAACGTGACCATAGAACTCGTGGAAAATATCAGGCTCTTGAATATAATCTAGTTCCTGTGGTGTGCGGATGAAACTGGCGGCAGGAAATTTTTTATTCGCCAAGAGTGTGAAAAACTCTTTGGCCGGAATCAACGCTGGAACTACTTCAACTTCCCAACCGGTGAAATCTTTCAGGCGATTATTAATTTCTGTATGCTGAGGTACGCACTCACGGCTAAAGCCGATGCGATCAAGACCTTCGAGGAATTCCTGACAGGCGCGAGTTTTAACAATTTCAGTCTGGCGGCTGATGAGAGTATTCCACGTGCGGTTCTCATCGGCTGTCCAGTCGATGGTCCCTTGGGCGTTTGGAATCTTAGAAACATAGGTTGTTTTATTCATAGCTTAATCACCAATATATCATAATCCGGATAGGAGATCCAAATCTCTGGATTTGTAAATTATTCTCTGGTAGGAGAATGAAAACCACTTGTAAAGGTCAAGCTTTCCATGGATTTTGGCGTGCTTCACGATACTGATTTTTCTCTTCCTCCGAATATAGACCCAGTTTCGGCAAGGATTCGTGCAGCCGAAATTGACCAACTGTTAGGTTTTCAGGTCGCCATGATTGAAGAGAGACTTTTGCTCGCGGCCCGTCAGATAAATCCCCTTGGTACCGTTCAAACACTTGGACATTCCCTACACAAAGGCAATCAAACCTGGGTTGGGCTTGATTATCAAACCTTACAAACCCCCTATGCAGAATTGTGGGAAATGATCGAGCTGTTGGGCCAGAGTCCTCAGCACGTAGTCGACCTTGGAGCGGGTTACGGTCGCATGGCACTTGTCCTTAACAAACGAGATCCAGCTATTCAATTTACGGGTTATGAATTTGTTGCTCAAAGAGTGGCAGAGGGTCAGCGAGTTTTTAATCAGCTAGGTATTCCCGCTAAACTTCTGGAGCAAGATCTGATGGCCTCTGATTTTGAATTGCCTATAGCCGATATTTATTTTCTTTATGATTTTGGTAAAGTTTCCCATATCCGCAACATCATGGATAAGCTCAGTCAACTTGCCGATCATCACTGTTTTAAAGTTATTGCGAGAGGGAAGGGCTCTCGTAGCTTAATTGATTTTGATTACCCATGGCTCATCGCCATTAATCATCGTGACCAATTTTCTATTTATTCGATGAATCCTTAGGACAATCTCTTACCAGTCTTTCCTGCAGGTCACGGACAATCTGGATTTTTCTTTCGCGAGCATTCTTTGAGAATTGTTTTTTGTAAGTACTGATATCAAGATAAGTAAAATTCATTTCAATTGGTTTAAAAATTCGCGGCAGATGCTCGCCTGGCTTTTGCACGTGATGGAGACCACCAGAAAGGCAGAGAATAATCCCGCCCTCATTAAGATCTTCAAGAATATCTGCGACTCCTCCACGAATGGTCATAGGCTTCCCAAATTTATCCAGACCGCCTGGCCGCTTCATCCTTCCTTCGGGAGCAATGATGATAACAGAATCTTCGCGGATCGAAGCAATATAACTGTGCCACGAATTATCACGGCGACGAGAGATAGAGGCAATACCTGGAATCATGAGTTTCCAGAAAGCTCCAACAATAGGTCTATCAAGTGTTACATCAGCACCTGGAACATTCATGTGGCCTGCCAGATACCAGAGTGTCGAAAAACTAAGATACTGAATAAATAATGGTTCAAACAGGGAAGTATGATTCATGAATACGATCAAACGTGCTTCTTTCCACGGATTTTCGGGGTAATCTGAAAGCCATTGAAATTTTCCACGATAAAAAAAAGTGGAAATGGTTTTCACTGAAACGAGGATAATAAAAGCGATTAAACGACGCATTTCTTGAATTCTTCCTGAGTCATATCATAGAGAACAAATGAATGTGGATCAGTGGGATCATTTACATAACCACGAAAAGTCATTTTCATTTTTTGCATGACTTTGATGCTGCCGATATTGTCCGGCATGGCCTTAGCGATGATTCGTTTTAGACCTAAAGTTTCAAAACCATACTTTAATGTGATAAAAGCTGCCTCCGATCCATAACCCTTGCCCCAATATTTCTTTTTGAATCGATAACCAAGATCTACCTCGTTGGTTTCAGGAAAATATTTGAGTCCGCACCAACCAATATAAGTCCCGTCTTTCAAAAAAGTTGAGAGCCTTCCCATTTTATTTTGAGAAAAATGAGGAATCAGTCGGTCTTTGACAATTTTTTCAGCTTCAAAAATGTTGGCGAGACTTCCCTCACCGGTAAAACGAACTACATCCGGATCAGAGTTCAGATCTAAAAGAAGAGGAGCGTCGGCAAGGATAGCTGGTCGGAGGATAAGTCTCTCTGTTTCAAGCATGCTTAAGACTAGCGCGAATAACTCTTGCGGGCTAGAATTTTTGCATGCGCATTCAAAACCAATCATTACTTTTCGGTCTTTTCACTATTATCCTCTGGGGAAGCTTAGCGACCTTCGGAACACTTCTGATGCATGTGCCGCCTTTTTATTTATTAGGTGTTTCATTTATCATTGGGGCTCTGCCTGGGTTGTCTCGGCCGCGTGAGCTTTTTCCGAGCCTTAAAGTTTCATTGTGGGGAATCGGTGGTTTTTTTGGTTATCACTTTTTCCTTTTTTATTCTTTCCGTTTTGCTCCTGCTGTCGAAGCGAATCTGATTAATTATTTGTGGCCTGTCTTTATGGTGCTTTTTTCACCTTTATTTTTTAGATCTCAAGGATTGAAGTGGTATCACATCGCTGGTTCATCTCTGGCACTGATTGGTTGTGTCTTTTTAGTTCGGGGAGAAGGTGGTGAGTGGCGGATGGAAAATATGAAGGGTTACATGCTCGCCTTTATGGCGGCCGTGACCTGGCCCATTTATTCTCTGGGTTCTAAGAAAATGGAAAAGCCTAGCGTCTTTGCTATTGGTGGATTCTGTTTGGGGGCAGGTATTCTTTGTTTGATCACCCACGCCCTGATTGAACCTCGAGTGGCGATTGAATTTCATGATGGTTGGAAAATCGTTCTGATGGGACTTGGTCCTTGTGGTCTGGCCTTCTATACTTGGGACATGGCAATTCAAAAAGGCGACACCAGAGTTTTGGGGGCGTTGTCTTACCTCACTCCGGTGCTCTCGACACTAGGACTAGTGATTTTTGCAGGTCAGGAGCTCAAATCCAGCACTCTTATTGCTATGCTCCTGATAATTGGGGGCGCATCCTCCGGTCTTCTTGATTTTCTTCCCTCAAAGACTTTGATAAAATAGTGGCAGGAGAACCTATGCACCAGCAATGTAGTATTGAGCACAAAGACACAGGCATTTTTCTGGCCAACGAGCAGAAAACCAAATGGGTCACTATTATTACGATGGTCACTATGGTGGTGGAGATTGCCGTTGGTTATTGGTCCGGTTCAATGTCACTTCTGGCCGATGGCTGGCACATGGCTTCGCATACTCTTGCTCTTGGTTTATCTCTGGTGGTTTATTATCTCTACCGCCATCCGAAATTTCGCTCATCTTTTACTTTTGGTGGTGGAAAAATTCTTTCACTCGGTGGCTACACCAGTTCACTGATGTTGGTGTTTATCGCTATTTCAATGGTGGCCGAATCCATAGCAAGGCTTTATCAAAAACATACTATTCATTATGAACAGGCCATTATCGTTGCCATCGTCGGTCTCGTGGTGAATTTAGTCTGTGCTTATATTATGCACCAGCCTGAAGATAATAAAAATCTGGCCATGGAGCATGATCACTCAAACTGTGATCACAAAGTAAGTAAGCTCTCGCCTGCTGGGCATACGCATTCACATTCTCATAGTCACTCTCACGGACATGCTCACGATCATAATCACGAAAGTGCTTATGTTCATATCGTGACTGATGCCATGACTTCTGTTCTGGCCATTCTTGCTCTTCTTTTGGGTCAGTGGCAGGGATGGACATGGTTAGATCCGGCGGTTGGGATTGTTGGTGGGGTGGTGGTTTTCAAATGGTCACTTGGCCTGATTAAGCAGAGTGGCATGGATCTCTTGGATGCCCACGACGTCTCCATTGATCGCGAGAAGCTTGTCACAAAAATTGAAAACGATGGTTCAAAGGTTCTGGATATTCACCTGTGGAAACTAGCTCCGGATCAGGTTGGATGTGAAATCATCGTAAAAAGAAATAGTAATCAACTTTCTGCCAACTACCGGGATCTGATCCAGAAAGATTTTGCCATTCATCACCTTATTATCGAAGTCGTTTAACAATCATTTTACAATCGTCGGAGCTTCCATCCGGCGGTCTGACTGATAAAAGTACCAAACTAACAAAACACCAAATTGAGTATAGTGGCGATTCTTAAAGAGCGGTGAGTTCTGATAAGCCACTCCTTCAAGATAATCGTAGCGCACGAATGGTGTGACGAGAAAGTTATTAAAGCGCTTGGTGAAAACTCCTGCCACCTGAAAGCCAGAGTAGCCACTAGCTGCCTGATAGG
>JBBARF010000091.1:0-15138 GCA_040399925.1 Bacteriovoracaceae bacterium | reverse complement strand
TACCGTGATCGACGTGACCAATAGTACCGATGTTTACATGCGGTTTACTACGGTCGAATTTTTCCTTGGCCATGATCTCTCCTAAATGTAGATTCCGCGTTTCAGCAGAATATCTTTTGCTTGGTTATGAGTTAGCTTTTCGTAATTTTTAAATGTCATCGTGAAGCTCGCACGCCCTTGAGTTTTTGAACGAAGCTGAGTGCTGTATCCAAACATTTCAGAGAGAGGAACTTCGGCTTTGAGAACATCTTTGTTGTGTTTCGGTTCGATACCATGAATGCGTCCGCGCTTGGCGTTTACATCAGCGATGACATCCCCTGCGAAATCACTTGGAGTAGTCACTTCAAGAGACATGATGGGTTCCATCAGAACAAGACCAGCTTTCTGGCAGGCCTCTTTGAAGGCCATTGAAGCTGCAATAGTATAAGCAACATCCGTACTTTCATCGTCTTTGTACTCGATAGAATCAACAGTAACTTTGATTCCGATCAGAGCGTATCCGGCCATCGCACCACCTGGAGCTGCATCGACGATTCCGCGTTTAACGGCATCATAAATTTCTTCAGGGATGGATTTTTCTTTTTTCTTGAATTCAACTTTTAGCTCAGGAGCATCAAGTGGTTCAACGTGAATAGTGGCCTGACCGAATTGATTTTTTCCTGCAACTTCGCGGCTAAACGTATGAGCAGCTGAAGCTGTTACACTGATAGATTCGCGATATGCCACTTGAGGATTACCTTTGTTCACTCCAACTTTGAATTCTCTCTCGAGACGGTCGGTAATGATATCAAGGTGAAGCTCGCCCATTCCGTAAATCAGGAGCTGGCCGGTTTCTTTGTTATTTCTATAAGTGAAAGAAGGATCTTCAATTTTAAGGTAATCAAGAGTCTTAGTGAGTTTATCTTCATCAGCTGAAGTTTTGGCCTCAATTGCGATCGAGATAACTGTTTCTGGGAATTCCATCAAATCGTAAATGATGGGTTTGTGTTCAGAACAAAGTGTCTGACCAGTTGTGGTCGATTTAAGTCCTGAGACAGCAATGATATCACCGGCCGAAGCCGACTCGAGCTCGGAACGTTTGTTCGCATGCATCTGAAGGATTTTTGTAATGCGCTCTTTTTTCTTCTCGAGAGGATTCCAGATGGTTGCACCTGAAACCACTTCTCCAGAATAGATCCGGAGGTAAGTGATTTGACCTACGAATGGATCTGAAGAAATTTTGAAGGCGAGAGCACTGAAGAGTTCTTTTTCATCTGGCTTACGCGTGATGATTTTTTCAATGTCTTTAGCATCGTGACCGCTCACTTCACCTTTATCGAGTGGAGATGGGAGGTATTTTACAACAGCATCAAGGAGTGGTTGAACGCCCTTATTTTTAAAGGCACTTCCGCAAAGAACAGGAATAAATCCGTCTTTGATGGTGGCCTTACGAATAGCATTTTCAATTGTTTCAACTGAGATCTCAGCACCGCTCAGGTAATCATCGGCAAGCTTATCATCAAAGTCGGCCAGTGTTTCTAAAAGTTCATCACGATAAAGCTTTGCTTCATCAAGTTCTGAACCTTCGAGTTCTGTGGTTTCAAATTTTTCACCCTGGCTTGAAGTTGCCCAGGTCATTTTTTTAAGAGTAAGGAGGTCAATCATTCCTGTGAAGTTCTCTTCAGAACCAACAGGCATTTGAATGGCCGCAGCTTTTTTGCCAAGACGCTCGCGGATCTCAGTAATAACTGACAAAAAGTCAGCACCAACTCGGTCCATTTTATTGATGAAGGCAATTCTTGGAACATGATATTTGTCGGCCTGACCCCAAACGGTTTCAGACTGAGGCTCAACTCCGCCAACCGCACAGAACACCCCTACTGCACCATCAAGAACACGCAAGGAGCGTTCTACTTCAATAGTGAAGTCTACGTGTCCCGGAGTATCGATAATGTTAATGGTGGCGCCGTTCCACAAGCAAGTAGTGGCAGCGGCTGTAATCGTGATTCCACGCTCCTGCTCCTGGACCATCCAGTCCATGGTTGCAGTACCTTCGTGAACTTCGCCAATTTTGTAATTTTTTCCGGTATAGAAAAGAATCCGTTCAGTCGTAGTCGTTTTACCAGCATCAATATGTGCCATGATTCCAATATTACGAACTCTATGAATCTCACTCGATTTCATCTGAAAATATCTCTTAATTTACTTCGTTACGTTTGAGTGCCCTAGAATCGGTCTTAAAGCAGATTTTTTCAAGGTAATATTGGAGGATTTTAGCAAAAAAAAGGCCGTCCGAAGACAGCCTTTTTTTGGATTTCTTAGAGGATTACCATTTAAGGTGAGCGAAAGCTTTGTTAGCTTCTGCCATTTTGTAAACGTCTTCACGTTTCTTAACAGCTCCGCCACGGTTGTTTGCAGCGTCGATGATTTCATCAGCGAGCTTTTCAACCATATTCTTACCAGCGCGAGTACGTGAGTAATCACGTAACCAACGAAGAGCAAGAGATTGCTTTCTGTTTGGACGAACTTCAATAGGCACCTGGTAAGTTGCCCCACCGATACGGCGAGATTTAACTTCAACAGCTGGCTTGATGTTGTTCATGGCTTTTTTGAAGACTTTAATGCCCTCTTCGCCGACTTTCTTTTCTACGAGGTCAAGAGCTTGATAAAAAATAGACTCTGAAGTCGATTTTTTTCCATCGTACATAAGTGTATTGATCACTTTAGTGATGAGGATATCATTGTACTTTGGATCAGGGAGTACTTCTCTTGTAGGAGCTTGGTGTTTACGTGACATACATTACCCTTTAAATTATTTCTTCGGTTTCTTAGCGCCGTAGTGTGAACGACGTTTACGACGTTTTTCAACGCCTGAAGCATCTAGAGCACCACGGATTGTGTGATAACGAACACCCGGTAGATCTTTAACACGACCACCACGGAGAAGAACGATACTGTGTTCTTGCAAGTTGTGACCTTCACCACCGATATACGAAATTACCTCGTAACCTGAAGTCAGTTTAACTTTACAAACTTTACGTAGAGCAGAGTTTGGTTTTTTTGGAGTAGTCGTGTAAACACGAGTACAAACACCACGACGCTGAGGACATTTCTCAAGCGCAGGAGATTTTGTCTTTGATTTTTGTAAATCGCGACCTTTTCTCACCAATTGGTTAATAGTAGGCATACTTAAAATCCTTACAAGGTTTAGAGATTAGCCGAGGTTTATAGCAAACTGCCTCGGCTAATACAAGTTTAAATTATTTTCCTATAAGCTCATGCTGAATGGATTCTCTTCCGTAACGATATCTGCTTGGAATCCTTTGTAACGAGGAATCCCAGTACCTGCCGGAATGAGTCGACCCATCAACACGTTTTCTTTGAGACCACGAAGAACGTCTTTCTTACCTTCAAGCGCGGCTTGCGTAAGAACTTTCGTTGTTTCCTGGAACGAAGCAGCAGAAAGGAATGATTCAGTAGTTAATGAGGCCTTAGTAATACCCAACAAGAGGGATTTTGATCCCGCTGGAGTAAGACCTTCAGCAATTAATCTTTCATTCTCAGTCGCAAATTCGACCTTAGTAACTGAATCTCCTTCTACGAAGACAGAGTCACCTGGACTTGTGATTTCAACTTTCTTCAACATCTGGCTAACGATAACTTCGATGTGTTTATCATCGATCTTAACCCCTTGGAGGCGATAAACTTCTTGGATTTCGTCAGAGATATAGCGAGCAACCGCTTTCTCACCGAGAACTCGAAGAATGTCATGTGGGTTAGTAGGTCCATCCATAATTTGATCGCCTGGACGAACGTAATCTCCCTCGTTAACGATCACATAACGGCCTTTCGGAATAGTGTAGACCATAGGGTCTGAACCTTCTTCTGACTTAATGATGATCTTACGTGATCCACGAACTTCCGGACCATACTCGATGGTTCCTGCGATATCCGCGATCTGTGAAGAGTTTGTTGGTTTTCTTGCTTCGAAAAGTTCTGCTACTCGAGGAAGACCCCCGGTGATGTCTTTCGTTTTCGTCGACTCACGCTGAACTTTAGCGACTACAAATCCACCATCAATTTTATCTCCTGGATTCACTACGATGTTCGCACCAACAGGTAATGAATAAGAAGCAACACGTTTAGTTCCTGGAACGATAATTGGGTTACCGGCATCGTCCACAATAAAGATACGTGGTTGTTTAGAAAGATCTTCTTTAGCTTTAGCTTCTGTCACAACTCTGTGTGAGAGACCAGTTACAGCATCTAGGATCTCAGTATAAGTTGCACCTTGTACTAGATCTTCGTACTTAATGATACCAGATACTTCAGACATGATCGGCATGGCGAATGGATCCCATTCGAGAATTCGGTCACCGACACCTACAGTTTGACCATCTTTGAAGAAGAGGGTTGCACCGTAAATAGCAGGGTAACGTTCTTTCTCTGCACCAACGTCATTCTTAATAATGATCTCACCAGTTTTGTTCATGATGACCATAGATCCATCATCACGAGCTACTGTTTTAACGTTTTCGAAAGTTAACTTACCAGCAGTTTTAGCTTCAGACTTGTTGACCTGAGCTCCTGCAGTTGCTGTACCACCGATGTGGAATGTACGCATTGTAAGCTGAGTTCCTGGTTCCCCGATCGACTGAGCAGCGATAATACCAACTGCCTCACCGATAGAAACAAGTTTCCCGCGTGAAAGATCGCGTCCGAAACAAAGTCCACAGTATCCGTGCTTCTCTTTACAAGTAAGAACAGAACGTACTTTGATCTGATCGATTTCTTCCGCCATGATCAAGTTCACATCTTTTTCTGTGAAGATGTGGTTACGTGGGAAGAGAACATTTTGGCTCTTACCTTTAAGATCTTCAAGAGATACACGTCCGAGAACTCGAGAAGCAACGTGTTCTGCGATCTCTCCAGACTCAATTCTTGAAGTTAATATAATTCCGTCCATCGAGTCACAGTCAACCTGACGGATGATACCATCCTGGGCAACGTCAACAAGACGACGAGTAAGGTAACCAGAGTTAGCTGTTTTAAGAGCTGTATCCGCGAGACCTTTACGAGCTCCGTGAGAAGAAGCGAAGTACTGGAGTACTGTCAGACCTTCACGGAAGTTTGAAGTAATTGGAGTTTCGATAATCTCACCTGATGGTTTGGCCATTAGACCTCTCATACCGGCAAGCTGACGAATCTGAACGTTAGAACCTCGGGCTCCAGAATCGGCCATCATAAAGATAGCGTTAAAAGAAGGAGCTTTCATTTTCTCTTTGCCGTTTTCAGAAACGAATTCAGCAGTAGAAAGGTTAGAGATTAGAACTTTAGAGAGTTTTTCGTTGGTCTGTGCCCAAACGTCGACGATCTTGTTATATCGCTCACCGTTTGTAATAGAACCTTCGTTATACTCGTTCGTAATTTTATCAACTTCTGACTGAGCAGTAGCGATAATTTCAGGTTTTTCCTTAGGAATAACCATATCTTTAATGTTGATCGAGATCCCTGCTTTCGTAGCATATTCGTAACCCATTTTCATAATGGCATCAGCGAACATCACAGTCTCTTTCTCAGTACCTTTACGGTAAGCAAGATCGATAAGCTTCGCGAGTTCTTTTTTGTTGAGGATCTTGTTGATCACTTCAAAATCAAGAACTTTAGGAGTGATGTCGTGAATGAACGTACGACCTACAGTAGCATCAACCATTTTTCCGTTAAGACGGACTTTGATTGGAGCTTGTAAGTGCAAGTTACCAGTGTGGTAAGCAAATTGAGCTTCTTCTTTAGAAGAGAACACTTTGCCATATCCACGGGCGAACGGACGAACTCGAGACATATAGTACATACCAAGAACGATATCCTGAGAAGGAACGATGATTGGTGTACCGTCTTTCGGAGAAAGGATGTTGTTCGTCGACATAGCTAGAACGCGGGCCTCAATCTGAGCTTCGATAGAAAGTGGAACGTGAACGGCCATCTGATCTCCGTCGAAGTCAGCGTTGAATGCTGTACAAACGAGCGGGTGAAGTTGGATAGCTTTACCTTCGATAAGGATTGGTTCGAAAGCTTGGATACCAAGTCTGTGTAGAGTTGGAGCACGGTTAAGAAGAACCGGATGCTCTTGAACTACATCTTCCAAGATGTCCCAAACTTCTTGCTTCTGCTGATCAACCATTCGTTTTGCAACTTTAATGGTTGTACAGTGACCTTTCTCGATAAGTTTGTTGTAGATGAACGGTTTGAAAAGTTCGAGTGCCATCATCTTAGGAAGACCGCACTGGTGAAGTTTCAAGTAAGGACCTACTACGATAACCGAACGACCAGAATAGTCGACACGTTTACCAAGCAAGTTCTGACGGAAACGACCTTGTTTACCTTTCAACATATCTGAAAGTGAACGAAGTGGACGCTTGTTAGCTCCAGTGAACACTTTACCACGACGACCGTTATCAAAGAGAGCATCAACAGCTTCTTGAAGCATGCGCTTCTCGTTGCGGATGATGATTTCTGGAGCGTTCAATTCTTTGAGACGCTTGAGACGGTTGTTTCTGTTAATTACACGACGGTAGAGATCGTTAAGATCGGACGTCGCAAACCTTCCAGCTTCCAGAGGAACGAGAGGACGAAGATCCGGTGGTAAAACCGGAATAACATCCATCATGAACCAATCAGGCTTGTTTGGTGACTTAAGAAGTGACTCAACAACTTTGAGACGCTTGATGAGCTTAGCTTTTGAAAGATCAGTCGTTGCATCACGAAGACCACGACGAAGCTCTTTGTTAAGAGTGTCGATATCAACTTTTGCAAGAAGGTCTTTAACAATTTCGCCACCCATACCGGCTTTGAAATCGATATTAGCTGCTTTAAGTTCAGCGAATTTTTGTTCAGTTAGAATTGTTCCAACTGAAAGACCGCCTTCAGCTTCTGCAGTAGAAGATGAAGTAACGATATAAGCTTCGTTATAAAGGATTCTTTCAAGATCTTTTAAAGAAAGATCAAGAAGAGCGCCGATACGAGAAGGAAGAGAACGAAGGAACCAGATATGAGCTACTGGAGAAGCTAGCTCGATATGTCCACAACGCTCGCGTCTTACTTTAGAAAGTGTAACTTCAACGCCACACTTCTCGCACACAACACCTCTGTGCTTCATACGTTTGTACTTACCGCAGATACATTCGTAATCCTTGATAGGTCCAAAAATTTTGGCACAGAATAGACCGTCACGTTCAGGTTTGAACGTACGGTAGTTAATAGTTTCCGGTTTTTTTACTTCACCGAAAGACCATTCACGGATCGTATCTGGTGAAGCCATTCTGATAGAAATGGCTTGGACCGAGATAGGATCTTTAGGTTTATCGAAAAAATTTAATAAGTCTTTCATTGAGCTAAGCTCCCTGTTCTAAAAATTAAAGTAATGGCTCGATCGTTGGCTCTTCCAGTTTCACATCAAGCGCTAACGCTTGAAGCTCACGGATAAGAACGTTAAACGATTCCGGTAAGCCTGGTTCAAGAACCTGCTCGCCTTTAACGATAGACTCATACATGCGCGTTCTACCTACAACATCATCTGACTTAACAGTCAGGAATTCTTGTAGAGTATAAGCAGCACCGTATGCTTCAAGGGCCCAAACTTCCATCTCTCCGAGACGCTGACCACCGAACTGAGCTTTACCACCAAGCGGTTGCTGAGTTACGAGTGAGTAAGGTCCAGTAGAACGTGCGTGAATTTTCTCATCAACCAAGTGGTGAAGTTTCAACATATACATTGAACCAATCGTCACTTCTTCTGAGAACGCTTCACCAGTAATACCATCGAAAAGTGTTGTTTTTGCAGAACGATCAAGTTCAGCAAGATCAAACATTTCTTCGATATCTGCTTCTGTAGCTCCATCAAATGCTGGAGAAGAGAAACGAACACCGGTTTGAAGTTTTTCGGCCAATTCTTTAACTTGAGCGTCTGAAGCTTTTTTCAACCAAGCATCAGTCTCTGGAGTTTTGTAAATTTTAGAGATGAGGTCTTTAATACGACTGAGCTCCATTTGCTCTTCCATCATATAACGAATCTTATCTCCAAGACCGCGACCTGCCCAACCTAAGTGAAGCTCGAACAATTGTCCGATGTTCATACGTGAAGGAACCCCTAGTGGATTCAATACGATTTCAACCGGAGTACCGTCGGCCATATATGGCATATCTTCAAGTGGAAGAACGCGTGAGATAACACCTTTGTTACCGTGACGACCCGCCATTTTATCACCAGCTTGGAGCTTTCTCTTAATAGCGATGTAAACGACGACTTTCTTGATAACACCAGGAGGAAGCTCATCACCTTTGTGAAGTTTAGCAATCTCTTCGTTCGCTTTTGCACGTACACGATTGATTCGGTTACGGATATCTGCGAAGTACTCAGAAAGCTTCTCTTCCATGTCAGCTTTGAGTGGAAGGTAACCAATCAATTCGAAAGGAATTGAGTAGAGAACTTCATCAGTAATTTTCACACCTTTCTTAAGAAGTTCAGATGAACCATCTTCAGAAACGAGTTTATCTTCAGTTACTGCACCACCGAGCATGTCAGCGATTTTTTTGATCGCAGAACGCTGGATAGCTTTGATTTCGATGTTCTCATCACGACGGATAAGAGCTGTTTCTTTTTCAATGATCGCTTTAGAACGAGCATCAAGTTCAACACCTTCACGAGTGAAGACGTGAGCATCAATAACTGTTCCACGAACTGAAGAAGGAACGCGAAGAGAAGTATCTTTAACATCTCCGGCTTTATCACCGAAGATTGCTTTAAGAAGTTTTTCTTCCGGAGAAAGTTGAGTTTCACCTTTTGGAGTGATCTTACCAACCAGGATATCCCCTGGTTTAACGATCGCACCTACACGAATAATACCAGCTTCATCGAGATCTTTAAGGGCCTCTTCTGAAACGTTTGGAATATCGCGAGTGATCTCTTCTTTACCAAGTTTAGTATCACGAGCTTCCACTTCGTAGTTTTCGATGTGGATTGTAGTGAATACATCTTGAGCAAGAATCTTTTCATTAATAAGAATTGAATCTTCGTAGTTGTAACCACCCCACGGCATGAATGCCACCAGGATGTTTTGACCAAGGGCCAAGTCACCAAATTGAGTTGCAGGACCGTCAGCGATAACGTCGCCGGCCTTAACAATGTCGCCTTCTTTAACGAGGGCTTTTTGGTTGATTGACGTATTTTGGTTTGAACGTTGGTATTTAACGAGTTTATGAACGTCTACACCAGACTCTTCTTCTTTGAAGCTGTCACGTTGGATAACGATACGGTTTGAATCAACGAAGATTACTTTACCGTCGTGACCAGCGAACAAAATCGCTCCAGAGTCGCGTGCAACAGTTGATTCAACACCAGTTCCAACAAGTGGAGCATCTGTTTTAACAACAGGTACTGCTTGTCTCATCATGTTTGAACCCATCAAGGCTCTGTTAGCATCATCGTGCTCAAGGAACGGAATCAATGAAGTAGCAATCGAAATCATCTGAGATGGAGAAACGTCCATCAAATCAACATCACCAAGATCAACCATTGCTAATTCACCTTGCTTACGAGCAGCAACGATTGGAGCAACAATTTTACCATCTTTTATAATGCGATCATCAGCTTGAGCAATAATTTTTCCTTCTTCTTCGAAAGAAGAGAAGTACTTGATTTTTTTCTCAATAGAGCGGTCTTCAGCTACTACACGGTAAGGTGATTCGATGAATCCGTACTCAGAAACTTTTGCGTACGTTGCAAGCGAAGTGATTAGACCAATATTTGGTCCCTCTGGAGTCTCAATAGGACACATACGACCATAATGAGTCGGATGTACGTCACGTACTTCAAATCCAGCGCGCTCACGAGTCAAACCACCGGGGCCGAGGGCAGATAGACGACGTTTGTGAGTTACTTCAGAAAGTGGGTTAGTTTGATCCATGAACTGAGAAAGTTGAGACGAACCGAAGAACTCTTTAACTGCAGCAGCCACTGGCTTCTGGTTAACGAGATCATGTGGCATCATCGTGTCGAGTTCTTGAATCGACATTCTTTCTTTAACAGCTCTTTCCATACGAACGAGACCAACACGGAATTGGTTTTCAAGAAGTTCACCAACTGCTCTTACACGACGATTACCAAGGTGATCGATATCATCGACTTGACCTTTACCGTTGTTAAGATCAACCAGGTACTTAACTGTAGTTAAGATATCTTCTTTAGTTAAAACTGTGTTTTCTACAGGGATATCAAGACCGAACTTATAGTTGATCTTCATACGACCGACTTTAGATAAGTCGTATTTTGTAGCGTTGAAGAATAATCCTGCGAACAGGCCTTCAGCAGCTTCAATTGTCGGAGGTTCACCTGGACGAAGTCTTTCAAAGATTTTGACAAGAGCTTCTTCAGTTGAATGAGTCTTATCGAGGTAAAGTGTATTTCTGATTTGGTCAGAGAAGTTCACGTTATCGATATAGATTGTTTCAACTGTTTTAATACCTGCTTTGATAAATTCGAAAATCTTAGATTCTGTAAGAGCTTCATTTGCAGAAGCGATTACTTCACCTGTTGATTTGTCATAGATATCGTCAGCAATAACTTTTCCAATAACTTCTTCAAGTTTAAGTGGAAGAGATTTAAGACCAGATTCTTGAAGCTTTTTAACAGCTTGTTTAGTGATCTTTTTGCCTTTCTTGATGATCGCTTCGCCTGTTTTAGGGTGAAGGATATCGTCATCAATACGAGCTCCAGTTAGAAGTTCAAAATCCAATGTACGAGAATAACCCTTTTCAGAGATATTGATTGTTTCAAGTGGATAGAAAGCTTTTAAGAGGTCAGCTACAGAGTAGCCCATTGCTTTAAGAATTACTGTCGCGTGGAACTTACGTTTACGATCGATACGAGCGTAAAGAATGTTCTTGTGATCGAATTCGAAATCGAGCCAAGATCCACGATGAGGGATGATACGAGCTGAATAAAGAAGTTTCCCTGAAGAATGCTTCTTACCAGAATCGTGTTCAAAGATAATCCCTGGAGAACGGTGAAGCTGAGAAACGATTACTCGCTCAGTTCCGTTAAATATGAAAGACCCAGTTGGGGCCATCAGAGGAATATTACCTAGGTAAACTTCCTGTTCTTTAATTGATGAAATAGTACGTTGACCATCTTCTCTCTCGGCAAGGAGATCAAAGAAAATCAAACGAACAGTCACCTTCAATGGTGATTCATATGATAGACCGCGAGCTCTACACTCAGCGACTGAATACTTAGGTTCTTCCAGCGTATAGCTTACGAACTCAAGTGATACAGTTTTGTTAAAATCGAAAATTGGGAAAATGCCTTTGAAAACATTTTGGAGACCTTTCTCCTCACGTTTTGCAGGCGGGATATCTTTTTGAAGGAAATCCTCATAAGAGCTGATTTGTAATTTCATCAAGCTCGGTGGAGACATAACATAGTCGTTCTTGCTGAAACTTCTACGTGTCCACTCGTTAGGTGCGAATACTTTTGTCATTTAATGACTCCTCAGTATGGAAGCTCTTCTAAAATTCTTTTTAAACGCGAAAGCGGAAGTATGCCTAAGCACACTTCCGCGAATCCCGAGGGACTAATAACAAATTATTTAACTTCAACCTTACCGCCAGCTGTTTCAAGTTTTTTCTTGAGTTCAGCAGCTTCATCTTTAGTAACGCCTTCTTTAACAGTTTTAGGCGCGCCTTCAACGAGATCTTTTGCTTCTTTAAGACCAAGACCAGTAATAGCACGTACTTCTTTAATAACGTTGATTGGTGAAGCACCTTTATCAGTAAGAACTACAGTGAACTCAGTTTGAGCTTCAACAGCAGGACCAGCAGCAGCGCCAGCAACAGCTACAGGAGCTGCAGATACGCCGAATTTTGTTTCAAGTTCTTTAACCAAGTTAGCAAGGTCAAGAACTGACATTTTAGATACGTGTTCGATGAGTTGATCATTAGTAATAGACATAAATTTCTCCTAAAAAATAAATATTAAATTAAGCGTTTTGAGTTTGTTTTTGCTCTTGAATAGCAAATAGAACTCGTGCAAAGGCAGATACTGGAGCATTGAATGTAGCAAGCAATGTTCCGAGCATTTCGTTACGTGAA
The DNA here is from genome assembly GCA_040399925.1 of Bacteriovoracaceae bacterium. Classification (GTDB taxonomy): domain Bacteria; phylum Bdellovibrionota; class Bacteriovoracia; order Bacteriovoracales; family Bacteriovoracaceae; genus Peredibacter. Next base: position 3,015 of record JBBARF010000091.1, on the reverse strand, counting down.
GGCAATTTAGCCAACGCGATAACTTCCGCTTTTGATAATTTTTGTGTTCCAAGCATCCCACCTTTAACAGTAACGATGTCAGTAAACTCACCTGAAGCATCGTTAATAACTTTCGCAACTGCTGCTGCGTCGTCATAAGCGAATGCTATTGCGCTAGTTCCTTTCAAGTCAGCCAACAATTCCTCAGCGTATGTTCCTTTAGCCGCGCGAGCGAAAAGCGTGTTACGAGTAATGGCCATGTGACCTTTAGCTTCGCGAACTTGCTTTCTGATTCTTACCGAATCAACTGAAGGGATACCCACAAGGTTAGTCAAAAATATCGCTTGCGATTTTTCGATTTGTGACTTGATTGAAGAAACTACTACGTCTTTTTCTGCACGTGTCATCATAGATTCTTTCCTCCGTTAGTATATATGGAGGGGAGCTTCGGCAGGCTTTACTCTTCACTGAGAAGAAACCGGCTATCATCAACCCTTCAACGTAAATTAATTAAACTGAAACACCTGAAGCATCAAGAGTATCGATCTTCACGCCTGGGCCCATAGTCGCGCTGATTACGAGTGACTTAACATAAGTACCTTTAGCTGAAGAAGGCTTCGCGCGGAAGATTGCTCCAGTGATAGCTTTGAAGTTCTCTGTAAGTTGAGCTTCTGTGAAAGATTTTTTACCGATTGGCACATGAACGATACCGTTCTTATCAGCACGGTATTCAACTTTACCAGCTTTTTGCTCACCAACAGCTTTAGCGATATCAGTAGTTACTGTACCAAGCTTAGGGTTAGGCATAAGTCCGCGAGGGCCTAGAACTCTCGCGATCTTACCGATTTTACCCATCATGTCTGGAGTTGCGATGACTCGATCGAAATCCATCCAACCACCAGCTATTTTGTTGATTAGGTCTTCACCACCAACGAAATCAGCTCCAGCTTTTTCAGCTTCCTGAAGTTTTTCACCAGCTGTGATTACTATTACAGTAGTTTTCTTACCAGTACCTGAAGGCATAACGATCGCACCACGAACCATTTGGTCAGCGTGACGAGGATCAATACCAAGACGGAAAGCAAGATCGATTGTTTCGTCGAATTTTGCGAAAGCTACTTTCTTAACAAGGGCGATAGCATCAGCTACGTTGTAGAGCTTAGTAGCTTCTACTTCTTTTGCTGCTGTTTTATACTTTGGCGATACTTTTTTCATAATTTCCTCCCGGTACAAACGACCTTATTCAGGTCTCCCGAATAAATGTTACTTATAATCCAGTTTAAGACCCATTGAACGGACTGATCCTTCAATAGTACGCTTCGCAGCGTCGTGAGTAGCGGCTGTCAAATCAACTTCTTTAGCTTTTGCAACTTCAGAAACGATTTTTTCAGATACTGAACCAGCGACGTCGTGACCAGGTTTTTTAGAACCTGATTGAAGCTTAGTCTTATCCTTCAATAGATAAGTAGCCGGAGGTGTTTTAGTGATGAACGTGAACGTTCTATCAGAATACACAGTGATGATTGTTGGAAGTGTTACACCCATGTCTTTCGTTGTACGAGCATTGAATGCCTTACAGAATTCCATGATGTTTACACCACGTTGACCGAGGGCCGGACCAATTGGTGGAGACGGGTTAGCTTTCCCGCCTGCAATTTGCAATTTGATGAAGCCTGTGACTTTTTTAGCCATAAATACTCCTGGCGGTTCGAACGACTTTTAGAGTCTCCCGCTTAATTATTAAACCTTCTCTACTTGAGAGAATTCTAGTTCGACTGGTGTTGGACGACCGAAAATAGAAACCTGAACCTTAACTTTACCTTTCTCAGAAATGGAATCAACCACACCAACGAAAGATGCGAACGGACCTTCGATAACTTTAACTGAATCACCTTCAGAAAAGTTGGCAACAGAACGAGTGCGCTTAAAGCCTTCGGCCATGCTTGCAGTCATTGCCAGAGCCTCTTCATCAGAGATCGGCATAGGTTTATCTTTAGTACCGCCAATAAAGCCCGTAATTTTGTCTGTATCTTTAACTAAGTGCCAGGTCTTATCGTTCATAACCATCTTGATCAAAACGTAACCTGGGAAGAATTTCTTCTTCATAGTTCTTTTCTTACCATTAACGTTGGCAACAACACTTTCTTCCGGAACCATGATCTCAGCAAAGTACTCAGTCATCGTGTGGTTAACGATACGTTCTTTGAGAGTCTTGAGTACACGGTTTTCAAATCCACTTAAAACGTGAACGATGTACCATTTGAAGTCAGGAGTATCACCTACAGCGAGTACTCTCTCTGTTGTTGTTTCATCAGTCATGACTGAATTCCTTATTTATTAACTAAACCTAAAAGAAAGTTTGCAGCGAAATCAAAAAAGCCAAACACAAATCCCATAATCGTAACTGCGATCATGATGACGAATGTGTGTCTCCACGTCTGTTGGCTATCAGGCCATACAACTTTCATAACTTCCTGATAAACATTTGTAAGGAAGTCAGAAGATTTAGGATTTGTTAAAATTGTGTAGGCAGTAAATCCACCAATTAATACAGACAATGTCTGGGTAATTAATTCGTAAAATGGAACCATAGTTTCGAGGTGAAACCACTCATTCATTTTTCCGAAAAAACTAATGAGTACATAAACAAGTAAAATACATGTAACAGCAACGGTGGTTTGAATCCACTTTTTGCCATCTTCGTTGGAAGCGACTGACATTTTTAACCTCAATATAAACTAAAACGAATCCACATTTATGCAAAAACATGGGAGTTATGTCTACAAAAAAGTGAATTTGGTTGACAGACTTATTTCGTTTGATGAATTGGGATTTTTTTGTTGCAGAGTGGCGGGCGCAGAGGGATTCGAACCCCCAACATTCTGATTTGGAATCAGACGCTCTACCGTTGGAGCTATACGCCCGAGAAGACAAAAAAAAGGGGCCAACCAGAAATGCTGGTTGGCCCCAAGTATCAAATATTATTCAATAATGTCTGAAACTGTACCGGCACCGATCGTACGACCACCCTCACGG
>JBBARF010000090.1:0-15386 GCA_040399925.1 Bacteriovoracaceae bacterium | reverse complement strand
AGGAATAAAGACTTTAACATTCAGACCCCAGTGCGAAAACGTAGTCTCCCAATTCATCGGCCCAGAATTCTCCGTTGAAAGTCCAGAAGTACTGCTTATCGTTTCTATCGATATATTTAACGTCACCTCGCTTTGCGGGTTGAACGCTATCAGACTGATAAAGCTTTTCTTTTCTTTGAGCGAGTACTTCGAGCTTGATGTAACTCATCCCCTGAAAAGCGGAGTAAAGTTCAGCGTATTTAGAAACCAATCCCGCTCTAACATAGGCTCCGAGTGTATTTCTATAATCTTCAGAAACTGTTTTCACGTTTCGGATAAGATTTTCACGAAATCCTGTTTTGCGATTCTTTCTGAGTTGATTGTATTCAGCAATCGCCTGAGTCAATGCACCCTTCATTTCTAAGAAGGCAGGGTCTTTACGAATCGATTTGAGAATTGAATCAACAATAGGGAGAGGTGAAAGCTTGTTGTCCTCGTGATCTGCCATCAAATGATAGAAGTACTTGTAGTCTTTACCACGGGTAACCATAAATTGTCTTAACTGACGTGAAGGTTCGAGATAATCTGAATAGAAGCCATCAGTGGTTTTTTTCACATCATCATAAAGACAAAGCTTCATATAAGACAAAGCTTTAAGTACTTCGACTTCAGGTTTAAAGATAAAATCAAATACTGGAGCTTTATATGAGACAAGTTTACCCAAAGTACGGTTGTAGTTTTGGAGATAATAACTATTCCAAGCTTCTTCAAACAAAATCTCAGGCCAGATATAGGAATCTTTCGGAATATCTAAATAATTGAGTTCCGATTTTTTGTAATCTTTGGCAGCAAACTGACCGCGCGCCAGACCAGCAATACAATAATCTCTATTAGCTAGAAGCTGGGCTTTTTGAGTATTGCTATTTGTTTTCCCTCTTCTACTTTCTGAAGCACGAATACAGTCCTGGAACTGGGTATCTGCCTCCTTATGATTCTCCAGGATGGAATAAAGTGTTCCGCGCATATTAGCAACGAAAGGAAAAGAAGGATGATCCCCTTTAACTCCATTCAACTCATTGATCGCTTCTTGAGTCTTACCTTTCTTCAAAAGACGTTTGGCGAGAATAAATTTAATATTTCCAGAGCGTGAACGTCTAAGAATATCATCAGGCAAGGATTCAAATGCTTTAACACCCGTGTGATAAATCATTTCATCAAAGGCATCATCTAGCTGGCCATCAAAGGCGCCGCCATTTTTAACCATGAAATCTTTCATCCAAGGTACTGCCGAGAAGTAGTAGCCACTCCTAACAAGCTCAATCACGGTCTTGCGATATCCGCTTAAAGAAATGGAGCCTTTCCCATAAGAACTCTCTGCAGAGTCGTACGAGGCAAAAGCAGAACTACACAATAAAGACGCAATCAGTATTTTTGAGAACATCCTTGTTCTCCTTTTTTAAACTTAAAAGCTGTAATTTAAACCAAGACCCAAATCAAAATTGCTATACATGCTACTGCTCTTGATTTGAGAACCACCTGTAGGCTTACGCTGACGATCTGCCTTATAGTGCATCCCTGTGAAATCGATACGCACACTCCAGCTTTCTGAAAGATAAAATCTAAAACCGGTATTCCAGATAGCTCCCATTGAACTTTCTGAAGTTAGAGTATCAGAAGGTGGAACATCGAATTTTGTTCTGTTGTCTTTAGTCGTGATTGTTGCCACTCCCAAACCAAACTGCCAGTCATAATAGAAAATTTTATTGAAGGTATTAATTTTAGAATAAAACGGAGACCACATGAGCATACCACCCATGTAGGTATCTACTTTTCTATAGAAAGGTACCGCGCCCTGCTCTTTTACACCTTTGGCCGTATCACTTTCTTGTCCGGAATTTTTTCCGTAAATAAGTTCAATTCCCCAGTCTTCACTGAAGAAATATCCGCCTCGTACAGAAGCACCGTAAGCATCAATGAAAGCGCCATTTAAAGTTTTACCAAGTGTTCCACCGATATAAACTTTTCCGTCTTTTCTAAATTTACGATTTTGTAAGACATAGATTTCTTTGTCTTTATCCAGCCATGAAAACTCATAAAGAGATTTTTCATCAGCGAGAACTGTTCCGCTTAAAAGCAGTGTGGCCAAAAGCCAAAGGATGTTTTGCATAAAATTTTCTTCTCTTGTTAGATCTATAGGTCTTTATAAAATTCTAACATGGTCCGAAATCGGTGCAAGCTCTTGGATTAACGAGGGCAAATTGGTCCATAAGAACACTGACTACAATGCTCAGTATTTATCTTCCATGGCTGGTTCTGGGAGCTCCAAAGTTCAAAAAGTTCGGGCTCGATGGATGGGTAGTCAACGGAGAGGTCGATGAATTTCTGCTGATCAACAAAACACAGTCGAAGAAGTATGGGTTGGGTCTTCTCGATTCTTTTCAGTTCATAAAGCGCGTAAGCGTATGTTTTAAGTTGAATCCAGTAGTGCGACAGACTTTCTTGAGTAATTCGGCCGGTTTTAAAATCCCAAATCTGGGCGGGAGATGTTTTCTGGTTTGGCAGCACGATGAGATCGGGAATCCCTGAAATCATAAAATTGAAAAATTTAAACTTCAACGCTACTTCAGAAATCAGCTCGTGGTCCGATGAAGTGCCCCTAATCTGATCCAAGGTCCACTGTATCGGAGTCTTTAACTCGGAAGCAAAGACATCACGATGAACGACTAAGTTCTCAGCAATCCCTTTAGAGATGTATTCATGAATTTTAGATCCCCTTTCTGAAGAGGATAGAATTTTGATTTCGTTCTCATCAGACTGGACGAGTGGTCGCTGTTTTATTTCATCTGTCGATTTGATTTTTAAAATATTCTCAAAATAAAACTTTCTCGGACAATCGACCAGTGAATTGAGTCTTGTGACGCTCAACTCTGCTGCAATTCCAAGCTCTACCAGGCCATTTTTTTCCTTATCCAATATCCCCACCGAGTCGTAAAAAAATAGCGGCAAAGTCTCGTCGTGATGCTGCCCTTTTATCTCGGCAACTTTCAATGGGGGAAATTCGATCCGATCAAGACGGGAAGAAAAGAGCGTTCCTTCCGGATGTCCTGACCACAGTAAAAGGCCTTTAATCCATGAGTTTTTTTGACGACTGAGCAGCTCGGCCCCATTCTCAAGATCAACCCAGCACAAAGTCTTCTTTGCCCGCGTACAGGCGACATAGAAAAGACGCTTCGATTCAGAAAAGTTTTTAATTTTTTTTAGTTCGTTCTCAAAGATGAGTTGAGGAGATTTCTGAGTCTTCTTGGTTGCCAGATCAATGAACCATTTAAAGCTATCGGGGGCATCACCAAAAATTTCTTTATCAGGTGGAATAATTCCATTGGTATAGAGACCACCAAGATAAACACGATCAAACTCAAGACCTTTGGAAGCATGGGCCGTCATGATTTGAACCATGTGAGGATTTTTTCCATATCGGAAATCGAGACTTATGCGGGCCGAATTAAAATTTAATTGATTCAATATGGATTCAGAGTCTTCCTGATAAAGGCGACAAAGAGTTTCAATTTCGGCGAGATTCAGATCGGAATTCTCATTAGTAATTCCCAGCCTAAAGATCATTTTCTTGAAGGCTTCTAGTATCCCCCAGTAATGCATATCTTCATCAAAAGCCTTGAGATCACCTTCCTGGACATCAGAATTAACTCTTAAAATTGAAAAGTAACTACGGAGCATGAAAAGCGGATAAGAGGATTTGGTTTTCTCACTTGTATCAAACTGCCTTTTCATTAGGACCAGAAAGATTCCCATCAGAGGTTCATCCATCAGATCGATTTTATACTGGGCCGTAAATCCAATGTTTTTATCCATCAGACCGCGGATCACATCAGCGCTGGGTTTGAGCCAACGATAGAGAACAGTGCAGACTTCATTTGGATTTTCATCCCGAGACTTCACGATGCTTTTTACAATATGCTTAGACTCTAGTCTGTCGGCTTCGTCGTTATCGAGTTTAATTTTTGAATCGCCTTCAATATCTAAAACAGTATGAAGGATTTCCACTCTTCCCTGGGACTCGTGCTTAACTTCCGTCGGAATATTCTGATCTTCGGCTTCGACCGGGAAAGGATCGTGCTCAGTATATTCGCTACCAACTGGAAGAATCGTTCTAAACAGAGAATTATTAAATTCAATGACATTGGGGAGTGATCGGTAATTATTGGCAAGGGTCAGTACCTGTGGAACCAACTTCCCACAACTTTGGAAAACAGAAATTTCTCCACCTCGAAAACCATAAATTGCTTGTTTCGGGTCACCAACGCAGAACAAACGATTAAAATCGTTTCCTATGAGGTCTCTTATAATCCGGAATTGAAGCTTAGATGTATCTTGAAACTCATCTACAATAAAATAACTATATTGTTTCTGAATTCTTTCTCTGGTCTCTCTATCACTTAATCCCAAGGCGACAAAATATTCAACATCACCGAAAGTCATTCCTTGGTTGGGATCTAAAGCTTCATCGATATAATGAAATAAAGATTGGCAAACGTTTAGCCAAGGAAGGATTTTGGTTTCGTAGTGAGTGATGTAGTCATCAATGGCAGTTTTCCACTGTTTAACCCAATCCCGGAGTTTTTGCAGTCCCTCAAGGGCAGATTCATGAGGGGGAGTTGTTGTTTTCGCAGACTGGCCTAAGAGTCTGGCAATGCCTCCAAAAAGTTCTGAGTAAAGAGTGAGCTTTTCCACAGAATCCACAACAGGCAGCCCAGTATTTTGAAAATTTCTGACATTTTTTTCAAAGCCAGATTCTTTATCAGAAGGCAGGTCCAGTGAGTGGATATGCATGAGCGAAGCTTCAAGTTCATTAACGGTAAAAGACTGAAGTAGAATTTCTCCCAGCTTTTCAGGAGAAGAGTCAGTAACTTTATAATCTTTCCACAGAAGTCTTAAGCTTGAATCACTGAAGATACTTCTAAAGGCAATGAGAAGGGCTTCTTTCTCTCGATCAACAATCTCTCTGAGGTCTCCCTGGAGTTTTGATTCATAATTTTCAAACCATTCATCAAAGAGAATTTTAACTTGATCGAAGCGTTCGGCTTCAAAAATCATGTTCACTTCGGTTGATAATAGAGGGAAATATCCTGATGTGATGAGCCTACGACTAAAACCATCTATGGTTGTTACAGTGAGCATGGGCAATGAATCCAGGCAGATTTTCCATTTGTCCTGATTATCGCCTTCAATCTCGGCCATTTTTTCAAACTGTTCATTCAGCCTGATACTCATCTCGCCGGCCGCTTTTTTCGTAAACGTCATCATCACCACTTTGGCAAAATGATTACGAATGGTTTCTTCAAAACTAACGACACCAGGCCTATATTCGCTCATCCACTTTTGAGTGAGGTAGATAATATGATTAACCAAAACAAAAGTTTTACCCGAACCAGCTCCTGCCTTAAGTAAGACTCCACCGGTGTGTTCAATTGCCTTAATCTGTTCGCTGTTAGCTTTAGACACGACTCTCCCCCTTGATACATACAGGAGAGAGATCACAGTAAGTGCACGCGTCTCCGTTTCTTGGACGTGCGGGAAATTGATTTTCAGCTGCTATCTGGGCGGCAATAGTATCAAGTTTAGTTTTTGCTTTGATTAAATCTTCCGGCATATCAGTCTTCCATTCTGCTGGTGAACAGATAGCCGCTTCTTTAACGGTTTTAAAAAGATCAGCATCGACGAAAAAGATATTGGATTTTTTTGGTTCATCTAGAACAACGTATCCAAAAACTAAAGACCGGTTAGCAAATTCAGGAATCTTCTTTTGAGCGGCCAGAGCATAGACCCAAAGTTGTAGCTGCTCAATTCCTGTCACATCTTTATTAGAAGCTGCAGATGAATCAGTTGATTTGAAATCCAGCAGATAGATATGGGTGTCACTGATACCCACACAGTCCATAGATCCTTTAACTTGATAGGTTTCTTGGTAATCAAAGCCAAACTCAATCTTCCAATTAATTTTCTGGCCAGTTACTTCTGCTAATTTTCTTAAAAGAGAAATACCATTGGTTGCTCTATGGGTGAAGATAAGCAGTCTCTCGGAGTAAGTATCACGGGGAATACTGAGATGAGATTTTTGAATCTCCTCATTAAAGACTTCCTGAGCAATCGAGCTGATCTGAGAATCTTGAGCATTTCTTTCAAAATAGATTTCAATAATTCTATGAACCATTGTCCCCATGATTTTTGCATCAATATCGCGTTCAATGGTCACAGATGGTGAAATCTTTTCTACATAATTATAATAAAATTTTCGAGGACAATCATAAAAATTTTGAAATTTACTGGCCGAGAGATTCCCCTCAAAGGCTTTCCGAGGGAGATCTTTAAAATAATCCAGCGGAACACGAGGAGCAACGGAATGATCAGAGCTAATTTTATTTAAAGTCATTTTGGAAAAAACTTTTTTCCAAACAAGGCTATGTTTTAAGACACTCTCAGGCATCATGACTAAAACTTTAGCGGTCGAAAATAGATCAATCATCTCCCATTGCTTAAAAAGCAAGTCGAGTTCATTTCTTTTTATCGGTCCAAGGCTCGCCAGAACTTTTTGAATCGTTTCTGTATACGCCTGACCCAGTCCCTGAAAGTCATCGAAACGATCATCTACGCAAAGGATGACTGGCTTACTTCGATCAATGTCTTCGATTGTGGACATGTCTTTGAGCTCAATACTCGCTACCGTTTTTAATGTCGGGATATAAGATGTTCGAGGCTGATTAAGGACAACAACTTCTTTGAGTAATTTCTGAAAGAAGCTATCCGGGGTAGGAACTGTATCTGTAAGTTCATCAACGGCCGTAAGGGCTTCCTGATAAAGTTGTAAAACCTTTATTTTTTTAAACGAACACTCTTTGGCTTTTGCCAGCTCCATTGTCATTTCACTATTAAGCCAATCACCTAATACTTTGGGTTGATCAGCTCTAAGCTTGTGACTAACTTCAATGATTTCACTCATGAGAATTTCATGAGGAATTTTGAAATTTACATCCGTGAATGGAACAATATCAATGTGATGAGAACTCAGTTTAGATAAACCAAGAATGACCTGAGTTCCAGCAGTGCATTTTTCTTTTAGTTTGCGTGAGATTTCACGTGAGTTGATGGTCAACCATTCGGCTTGTGGATTTTTCTCAACCAAAGGCAGAACTTTTTCTTCAACCTTATGATCCAGAATCCAGCTGATCCAATCTGAGCGCTTTATACTTTCTTTAAGGCTTGCCGGGAAAGGAATAAGAACTCGGTAACGAATGGCGAGCGACTTTATAAGGTCAATCTGCTGACCATTAAGATGCTGAAAGCCCCAAAAAACAAATGTCTTTTTGAGTTCCGGAACTTCGTCATGGGCCCGCAACTCTTCTGAGATAGTATGGTAAGCACCATGCTCATCTACGAAATTCATCGCCTCAAGCAGCATCCAAAAAAGTTTAACGGCTTTAGATACGTCTTCTGTTTGTTCGTCCAGCACAGGAGAAAGGGCTTCAATATTCAGAGTATAGCTTCGAAGATCAGAGAAAAGATTGTAGGCCTGATTAAACTGTTCGAATCCAAGTTCAGGAAAATACTTATTTTTTAAAATGCCAAAAACCAACAAGAGTTCAGACTTTCTTTTCATCATAGGTCGGGATTCTTCGGATGGCCAAAGGGTGGCCAACAGATCACCGGTGAATTTTGATATGGTTATAACGTCCTGACCTGACTCAGCTCTGAGCTGGGTGCGCAGATTATCTGCCTTGAGTGGACTAGGAGTGATAAAAATAGCGCCAGTTTCCTGAGCTGCAATTTCGTCCAGTAACTGATCTTTTTGAGAGAAATAAACTATCTGCATCATAATTGTTTTCATTCTATCTTTATGAGGAAGAAAGATTAACAAAAAAGGGAGTCTGGGATATAAATTTACTCAATAAGGAGCTCCCATGCTACCAGTCAGCCGTCTCTATAGTTTTCTGGATCATAAAAATGGATTTAATATTCATTTTCTCGAAGGACAGAAGCTAATCGAAGATCTAGTTCTAAATCATCCATTGCAAGGCTCTGGTTTTGCGTATTTTAGAGATACTCTCCTCGGAATAATGCCGATCATCTTTTTTCTTAAACCTGGAGAAACACTAGGTATCTATATTGATTCAGAAAATCCGTATTTCCGCCTTAAAATTGAAACCGGTAGCACTGGTCATACTCGGACACTTCTTCTTCCAGAAGAGTTCAATATATTCCCGATGAAAATTACTGGAAATGTTCGTGTGACAAAAGTATTCCCCAATCAAAAAGCACCCTACACTTCAATGATTGAAGTTAAGGACGTAGATGCCATGGGACTTATCAATCAGATTTTCGAAGAGTCTTATCAGACCAACAGTGAAGTCGTCGTATCAGAAATTAGTGATCAGTCAGTTATGGTCACAAAACTACCACCCATGAACGTTAATTCGAATATTGATGAAAGTATTCCCCGCAAAGAATTTACTAAAAAACACAAAGCATTCTTTCACGAGATGTTTGAAGCTGCGACGACTGATATCGAAAAAATTGTTAAGGGTTTTGAAGATAAAGGTTTTGTCTATCTTGGAAGTCGACAAATAAACTTTTTCTGTCCATGCTCTCAAGAACGAATGGTTTTAAACCTTCGTGGCCTTTATTCACAAGATATTGATGAATTATTCTCAAAGGATGATTCTGTCGAAATCAAATGTGACTACTGCCGAAAAGTTTACAAAATCACAAAAGCTGATCTCATCGGCAGTTAATCTATTTGAATGGATTGATAAGTTGAAGTTCTAGGCCTTGCTGTTTTGGTCCGCTAAGCAGTCTGGCGAAGACATCTGAGTCATCATACATTCCACAAAAGTTCTCAGCGCGAGATCCTGTAGCAAATACTAAGTTAGTGAGCTTAGAACGTTTCGCAAGGGCGCCAGAGCCATTTTTTTCAAATTCATACCAGTTTTTTCCGGCATCTGGCATATCCACAAAACGGGAATCACCAGAAGTGACGAGTACCAGATAATCACTGGATTGTTTGGTTAGATTCATTGATTCAGAAATAGAACGTTCCAGATCGGCGAGAATTTCACGGGCCTTAATGAAGTCCTTCTTTTCGATTGCAGTTAGAAATGAAAAGTCTCTGATGATAAGCATATTTTTATGTGAAACAGATTTGAATTTACCGTAAATCGCTTTTACGTCTTCATTAATACTGGAATAACATCCCTTCTTGTCACATGAGCGGTCGTACAAAAGCTGATTAGCTTCCATTGGAACATTTTCGGAGTAATGGAAAGTCTTAGAACCTGGAACTGGTTCCTGACGTAAAAAATAATAAAGAGAACTGAGGAAAACCAGACCTTTCTCTCCACACTTATTCAGCGTGACAAGGCTTTGAGATTCAGAGGCTCCTATTTCAAAAATACCGGTATTGTAACCATTGGTTGAAATATAACTCCATACCGGTCTTAATTCAGCATCCTCACAATTCAGTTTAATATTCTTTTTTCCAGTCATCTGACTCAAAAAACTTGCTTCGGCTTTTGAGCGCAGGTCATAGAGATTGTAGCTCCATGTTTTTCCAACACACATACTTTCTTCAAACGCAGTCTTACGTTCTCCATCGGCTTGAAAACGAAGCATCGCTATCTGCTCTTCTTCCAGACCTGCGATTTGATACCAAAGAATTTTTGAAGGGAGAACGCCAAAAGAATGTTTGCGCATGTTCAAGCTTGTTACCTGAGCACATCCAAAAAGAACTAATAAAACTAACCATTTCATCAAGAGTCTCCTTCAAGGGACGCTTTAAAATCATCCATTTTGGCGGCCATCATGAAGCCTTGCTCAAATAGGAAAAAGTAAAATAGGGCCATGAACAAGAGCATCTCGCCGAGAACATAGACCCAATAAATATTTATAAGTTTACACCCATAGATGAGACTTAGAAAAAAAACCATTTTGAAGTACTGGCGTTTTTGATAACGGTTCCCAACTGAAATACTAAGGAATAGGCTTCCGGCCACCAGAGTTATAATCAGAAAGTAATCAGCCTTTTCATAAAAGAAGGCGAAACACAAAAGGGCGGCAATGATGGGAAGTCTTGAGACAACTTTTTGCTGAACGCGACTGAACTGATTTCCCATAAGAATAACTTGTAAGAGCATCGCCAAACTTCCGGCGACAACTGGAACAGAACGCCATCGCATCCATTCAAGCGGCCCTATCACTCCCAAATCTGTTAGTGAGAGACCAAGAAAATAACAGAACACACAGAGAACAATCAGGTGGGCAGTATAGCGCGCAGGATGGTTTGATAACCCAAACTGTATCAGAATTTTAAAAAAACAAATTGTCGTATACAGACCCAGGCTTACATTCACCAAGGTGAGGAAAGAACTATCCATGATGCCATCCAGTGGACTAAAATATTAATCTGATTATAAACATTTTTAGGTATTTGTCTTAGGACAATTATCACTAAAATGATTCGATGCGAAGGAGATCTCATGGACGCGAGTATGGAAGCTAGCCGGGAAATCATGTGGATGATTCCCACCTGGATGAAAGTGGGAATGTATGCGGCCCTCGCATTCGCTACTGTTCTCATGGTTCAAGGATTAATTCACAAGTATAAATTTGTGACTGCTGGCAAAGACTGGAAGCAACTTCTTCCTAATAAATTAAATTTCGAAAATTTCATCCGGACTATTTTCTTTCAAGGAAAAGTTACAAGAAATCAATTTGTGGGAATTTACCACTCGATGATCTTCTACGGTTTTATAACTTTGTTCATCGCCACTGAACTTGTTGCCATCCATGCTGATACACCCTTCAAGGTCTTTAAAGGTACAACTTACATTGTTGTGTCTTTCCTAGCTGATGTCGGCGGACTTTTTGTTCTCTTCGGGATCGGACTTGCTTACTACCGTCGTTATGTAAAAAAACCTGATTATCTCTCGGCTACAAAACCGAATCAAGAAAAGTTCATGTATGCCATGCTGATCGCATTGGTAGTTATTGGTTACTTCCTTGAAGCCATTCGTATTTTTGTGACCAATATGCCTGTTGGAGAGCGTCTATGGTCTCCAGTAGGTTACACTTTCGCTGCTGTTATTGGAATGCTTGGTATTCCACAAAACGTTCTGGCGATGTCCTATAAAACATTGTGGTTTTTGCACATGCTTAACACCATGGCATTTGTCGTAAGCCTTGCAACAACGAAATTTTTTCATGTCATTGCTCTTCCGCTTAATTCTTTGATTACGCCCTTTCGTCGCGGAGGTGTTTTAAATCCGATGGATTTTGCCAATGAGAATGCCGAAACTTTTGGTCTGGGTAAAATCTCTGAACTTTCCATGAAAGAGCGTCTCGATACCCTTGCTTGCGTGGAATGCGGACGTTGCACTCAGGTTTGTCCGGCCAATCTCGCCGGGAAGCCACTTGATCCAAAATTGATTATCACTAAAGCTCGTGATGTGATGTTCACTAATCCTGGAAAGGATGTTGATCTTTGGGGTGAAAATCCTTTGTATGCTTCTAACGAACTTGATTCATGTACGACCTGTGGTGCATGTATGGAAGAATGTCCGGCAAATATTGAGCACGTTCAGCTCATCATGGATCTTAAACGTTACAAAGCACTGACACTTGGAGATCTTCCTCCTGCAGCTGCTGATGCTACTAACAAAATTAAAAAGAACGGAAACCCTTGGGGAATTACTCAGGATGACCGTTTCAAATGGGCCGATGGTCTGGATGTTCCTGTCATCGAAGCAGGTAAAAAAGTAGATTACCTCTACTATGTAGGCTGCGCCGGCTCTTACGATGGTTCGAATCAAAAAGTTGTGAAAGATACCGTTAACCTTCTCAAAAAAGCGGGCGTGAGCTTCGCAGTTATGGGGAAAACAGAAAAATGTAACGGAGATCCAGTTCGTCGTTTCGGTGATGAGTACTCATTCTTTGAAATCGCCATTGAAAACATAGCGAATATGAGACAGTACACATTTGATAAAGTCGTCACTCATTGTCCACATTGCCTTCATACGATTGGTAAAGAGTATGCAAAATTTGACGATGGCGTGTTCGAAACAGTTCACCACACTGAACTTCTATCTGAATTGTTAAGAAGCGGTAAACTTAAGGCCCTAAAAGAAGTTGCTGATACACTCACTTTCCACGATCCTTGCTATCTTGGCCGTCACCACGGTGAATACAATGCTCCAAGGGACATTTTGACTTCAATTCCAGGGATAAAACTCATCGAGATGGAGCGAAATAAAGATAAGGCCCTGTGTTGCGGAATGGGCGGAGGAAATATGTGGTACGAACTTCCAGAAGGTGAGCATTTGGCGCACAATCGTCTGGAAGATATCGGTGACACTAAGACTCAAAAACTTGCAACATCGTGCTCATATTGTATGATTAACTTCAACTCCTCTAAGGGAACAGTAAAAGAAACGGAGAACCTCCAAGTTGAAGATGTTGCCTCCATTCTGGCGAAATCGGCCCTCTAAGAAAAAAATTCTGAGCACAGCTCTTTTAGGGCTGTGCTTTTCTTCTTTTGCTCAAGACCTCCCTTTAAGTTCCCCCACTCCCGTTGATTATCCCGGAATTATTCAGACCTTTGAAAAACTCATTCAGATCGATCAGGAAAAATTTCAAAACCGTTCTGACTATCTTTTAAAAAATGGAAAAATATTTTCTGATTACGGAAATATCGCACGTATAAAGATCGAAGACGATTTTCTCAACTCCGTTATTCTGCATTCTGATCCTGGCTACATAAAGCTCGCGTCAGTTGATCAGTGTAAATTCTATGAGACCATTCTGACCGACCTGCTTAAAAGCGCAGATGGAAAGATTAAAAACATATTTGTGAATTACACCGATAAGGAAGGAAAAACTGACGGAATGATGATTCCCAAAAAGGATTTTCTTTCTAAAGTTGTTATTCAGGAATGCCCGAATGTTCAAGAGATGATCAGTAAGTATCAGATCAAAAATCTTGATAGCACTATAAAGTCAATCAACTTTGATGTTCCTACTGGTCGGGATAGTTGTGAAAACATTCTTCTGAGCTGGATCAATAGTCCCCACACCCCTTATTTATGTCAGATTCATGAATACATGAAAGATGTGAGATCAGGTTCAGGAGATCTGAAAGATTTACCGCAAAGAAGAACTGTGGCCAATGTCCTTGAGAAGAAGTTTTCTCCTCTTCAAAAAGATTATATCTCTAATCTTTGTACGAATCTTGATGATAAAGAACATTTCTGTGAAGACTTCCTCAATGTATCCTTCTGGAACAAAGTTGCTTCTGGTAGTGCCAGCCGTATTTATGCAGAAGATATTTGTGCTAACCTCACAGGAACCGCCATCGTTTCTGACAATCAGGTAAAGCTTTGTGCTTCTCGAATAAAAAAAGAAAATGATCTTTGTCTGTATCCAGCAGGGCGTAGTCAGGGTCTTCTCCCGCAGCCTGAGTGTGATGCACTTTCATTGGCGCTGAATAACTCATCACTTCGCTCTGATTACAAAGATTGTCCTGGTTCCACTGATCAGCAGGCCGTAACAAATATGGGAAGAATTCTTCTCAATATTACCCGTGAATCGATTCAGCCTTTTGGTGGTCAATGTTCATCTATCCCTGCAGGAATTGTATCTGACTTCAATAAACGATTTGATAACGATGAGAACTGGAAACTTGAGGCTTGCTTTGATGATAGGCTGACCGAAAAAGAAGTTTGTTATAAAACTTACTTCGGATCGTATGGGACTCAAACTGAAGCTTATCCCAGAGTTGTTGCTGAAATTTTAAAAAAGACTCGTGGAGCGGGTAGAAATCTCGAATGTCAGATGGTTGATTCTCAAGATTATAATCCACTGCTGCTTCAGTATAAATCTGGCTGTTATATCATCTACGAAAGAAACAAATGTTTCCTTTCTCAATGTAAGCACAAAGTTCTTTATAACGATCGCCCGATTGATTTAATTAAAATTAAAAATCGTATGCTCATCGACTACTTCCCTACATCAATTAAAGATGAGCGCTTTTCGCAGCATTATCTCTTAACTCGGGACTTCAAACAAAATGGGAAGAGTTTAAATAATCTTTCCAGCATTTCTCTGTTTTTTAAAAATTCTAAGAAAGGAATTATTCACGGAGTTGGCTGTGCTGAATTTATTCTTCCATCTTTCTTTAAATTAAGAAGTATCAATCAGTGTACTCCTTTGCCTTTCATCATTGATGGAATGATCCGTGAAGGAGATAAAACTGTCTTCACGACCCGTACAGCTGTAGACAGTTTGCAAGCACCACGTCTCATCAGTTGGAGCTCTATTTATTCTGGAATTAAGTCTTACCAGAAACTACACCCTCTTAAAATGTGGACGTTTTATGGTTTGGATTAGTCTCTTTATTGCTCTCCTCGATTTTTCGTACGCTAAGGAGCTTCCAAGGCTCCTCACGAAACATTCAATGGATTCCATCCGATTTATCACTGGCGACGGTCGATATACTTATGTTGAGAAACGACCAGGAGTGATGGGTCTGGTATCAAGCTTTCGTAGTGTGGATTTTTTATCAGAGCCAAGTACGACAAATTTTATCATGACTGGAACCAGCTCTCAGACTCGTCTTGCTCTGGAAGCGATCTCCTTTCACCATAACGATAATAATCTTATGAAAATGAATAAGATTCTGGTTCTTGACTGGGGAGATACTGTCACTAAAGAAATGGGAATCGGAGTGAATGCAAAACTTCATCGTCAGGACGAATGGATCTCTTTTTACCGCCCTGAAGATAGAACCATCATTATTAAAAATGTAGTCACTCTCAAGAGTTATGAAATTAAACTCTCTTTCAAAATTAGTCCTTTCTTCTGGCCAGAAGTAGAGATGATTAATTCTGAGACTGTGGTCTACACCGATGTTAATGAAAAAGGGACCGCTGCCCTTGTTCAGCAAAATCTCATCACCAAAAAAGCGACCGTCATCTACAAAAGCCCTCTCACAGCTACACGTTTAGAGCTGTGTCAGGCTAAAGACTATCTCGCCGTCGGAGAATTTCCTTATGAGGGTGTAACTCGAGGAAGCTCCATTTCCACGATTAAACTTACTGGTGGCGTGAATCTTTCGGGCCTTTCAAATATCTATAAGTCTGTTGAGCAGGATATTGGGAACATGGTGTGTTTGGATAAAAGTATTTATTTTGTTAAAACCATGCAGCAGGATAAAAAAACCTTCTCTAAGCTGACCGAAGCCGTAAAACTTGATCTCGATTCTGGAAAACTTGAAGTCAAAACAGAACTTCAGGCCGTGGCCCAGCTTATACATATGGATGATCGTGTTCTGGTTCCCTTTAGGGGGG
>JBBARF010000089.1:0-15496 GCA_040399925.1 Bacteriovoracaceae bacterium | reverse complement strand
TTCAATCCCGCCCTACAATATGAAGTGTACCATTCAATACTGCTGACTCCTTCGCAAAACGAAGAAGGCAAAGTGAATAACTATCTTTGGAATAAGTTTCGCGGGGCCCTCTTAGTCAATGCAGCTTCATCCAGTAGTAAGATTACCCAACATACCATCAGAGGGGTGACTGATCGTCGCAGACCCAATGCTAAGGATAATAATAGTCTTCCTTCCGGACATGCTACTGAAGCCGGATCACGACGTGTACTGATTACCCGAAATCTCGAATCATCTGGAATGGATCAATCGACTCAAACTGGGATTAATACGGTCAATACGCTCATGAGTTTTGGTACAATGTGGGCAAGAGTTGAAGGAAAACGACACTACCCGACTGATGTTCTCTTAGGCTATGCCTTGGGAAGTTTTGTGAGTGGATTTATTTATGATGCTCTTATTAACGATGACATGCACACCAGTGTTTCATTGGGACCAATTTCCAATGGTGCTATGGCCAATTTTTCCTACCATTTTTGATGCATGACCTGTGGTTTTTAGGGTCGTATAATAAAGTTCATTGCGAATAAAAGGAGTTCATATGAAGGTTTTAGCAATCCTAATGACACTGGTTTCTTTAAATGTTTTCGCTCAGAATCTGGACAAGCTGGAAGATAAAATTGACAAACGAGAAGACCGCAAAGACAGACGCGAAGACCGAAGAGATGCAAAACACGAAGGTGGAATCAGAGATCAGCGGGAAGATGTAAGAGACTTACGCGAAGATAAACGAGATCGAAGAGAAGATCATAGAGAAAACCGTCGAGAGAATCGTCGTAGTAAAAAAAATCAAGGATGATTTAAAGGGCATGGCCTGTAAGCGGTGCCCTTGCAAATTTTAAACAACGTAGAACCACCATGATAAGTCGATGTCCCGATTTCTTTTATCATAACTCACCCGAAGAGATCTTTGAGGGTATCAAACATATTCACTTTCGCGAGGTAGTTTTTGATAAACGTTTTATTCTCTGGTTTGTACCAGAAGAAGAAGGTTCGTTGTTTCGTCTTATCATCCAGACTGATGGCCGTGTCGACTTTTTTCATCGTGTACGGATGATAACCCGAATAATAAATTTCAGTCGCCACAGTCATTGGAGTCGGCGTGAAATCCTGAATCTGTTCGAGCTTGTAACCTAGCGCCTTGGTCTTGGCCGCAAGTTTGGCCATATCTTCAGGCTTACAGCCTGGGTGAGACGAAATAAAGTATGGAATGATTTCCTGCTTGATACCTTTTTTCCGTGAGATCTCTTCGAATTTCTTTTTAAATATCATGAAGTAATCAAAACTCGGCTTACGCATAAGCTTCAAGACTTCATCTTCTGTATGTTCAGGTGCTACTTTCAAGCGGCCTGATACATGGTGAGTGATAAGCTGTTCAACATAACGTTCGTCTTCTTTCGGATGAGATGAGCGTGGATCAAACATCAAATCATAACGAAGACCCGAACTCACGAAAGCTTTTTTCACTTTGGCGTGAGCGCTGACTTCTTTATAAAGGTCCGTCATCTTTTGCGGATTGGTATCAAGATTTTTACAAACCTGAGGGAAGACGCACGAAGGAGCGGCACAACGATCACAGACTTCCTGATCAATCCCCTTCATCTGGTACATATTGGCCGATGGTCCACCCAGATCTGAAAGATAGCCTTTGAAGTCAGGCATCTTGGCGATCTGGTCGACTTCTTTCATGATGGATTCTTTCGAACGACTGGCGATCATCTTCCCTTGGTGGGCAGAAATAGTACAGAAGCTACAACCTCCAAAACATCCGCGGTGAGTGTTGACCGAAAACTTAATCATCTCAAAAGCCGAAATCTGACCGCGATCTTTATATTTAGGATGAGGCAAGCGCGTATAAGGCAAATCAAAAGAAGAATCGATCTCTTTTTCCGTCATCGTCTGATAGGGAGGATTGATCACGAGGATTTTATCTTCCACTTTCTGAGTCAGGCGTTTTGCAAACTGTTTATTAGATTCAACTTCAACATGCATGAAGTTTTTTGAGTAGGCCTTTTTATCCAAGAGGCAATCCTCATGAGACGTGAGTTCAAAATTTTCCCACTGTTTATTTCTTGGAAGCTCTTCAGACGCGGGTTGAAGAAAAGCCGTCTGAGGGATCGTGGTGAGAGTAGAAAACGCCTGTCCACGCTGAAGATACTTAACCACATCACGAATCGGCTGCTCACCCATGCCATAAATCAAAAGATCTGCACCAGAAGTTGTCAGGATGTTTGGCAGCAGACGATCTTCCCAGAAATCATAATGAGTCACACGACGAAGAGAGGCCTCAATCCCACCGATCACAACCGGAGTATCAGGGTAAAGTTTTTTGAGAATCTGAGAGTAGACAGTAGTGGCGTAGTCAGGTCTGAAATCCGGAGAACCACCTGGAGTGTAAGCATCGGTAGAGCGCTTACGTTTTCCGGCGGTATACTTATTGACCATCGAATCCATATTTCCTGAAGTCACACCGAAGAAGAGTTTTGGTTTTCCAAATTTTTTAAAGTCGCGAAGATCATCCTGCCAGTTAGGTTGAGGAATGATGGCAACAGTCAGACCCAGAGATTCAAAAATTCTTCCCATCACCGCAGCTCCAAAAGCTGGATGATCGACATAAGCATCCCCCGTGATTAAAACCACATCGAGTTCGTCCCAGCCGCGCTTCTTGGCTTCTTTTACGGTTGTCGGCAACCAGGCCGTAATGGGGAGATCATTCGGATCAAATTTTTCCATAGGCGCAGAATGTACTCGGGCCGTTCTAAGAATTCATCCGCTGATTGGTCATTTGAAAGAATTACCTAGAGAAAAGCCAATATAACGCGCCGCCTTATTAAAATTCAGGCTTCTGCTACATGTGGCTGAAATAATTTAATGAGGAAACCAATGAAAAACGCCGCTTTTGTCCTGATTGTCTTTTGCCTGAGCCTAGGACTAGTTGATGGCCTATCAATGAAAAAAACTAAGAAAACCGTTTATCCAATCGAAAATTCTCTGGCCTTGCACCAGTAACAGTTCGATAAAAATCAGAAATTTTTCTCATGTCTTCTTCAAAGTTAGTGAGATAAATCACAAGCCCGAGCCCTGCTTCTTTTTTAGCATGATCATCATACCCAAGGACCAGGGGGACCCCTGCTTTCTGGGCAATATAATAAAATCCTGTCTTCCATTCATCGTTGGGTTTTCTAGTTCCTTCCGGAGAGATCATTAATACCAGATCAGGAATTTCTTCAAACAAATGGGCCATGGCATCGGTGGTACTTTGTTTTTTTTCTTTGATTTTATTGCGATCAATTCCCACTGCACCAGCAGGGGCCATAATCAAATTCATTGGAAACTTAAGCCAGTCACTTTTAATGACAAATTTAGCATTACGCTCGCAAAGAGCGGCCACTGCCATAGCGGGAACAAAATCATAATTTGACGTATGAGGGGCGCCAATCATGACAAAACTTCGAATGTCGGCCGGAACCTTATTCACGAACTTCCAACCCGTCAGCTTAAAAATCCAGAGGCATAGTGTTTTCATGGCTTTCTCACCTTACGATTTTTGACCAAATATTCCTTATCTGGCCGGGATAACTTCTTCACCATCGCTTCAAACTTTGAAGCTAATGAGCGGTTCAGAAATTTTTTTTTGAAGACTATGCCAACCGGATCACAAGAATTAAAAAACTTTGCTCCCTTTTTAGAGGTCACGTGTTCTTTAAATCGTCTCTCCAGATCGGTAGTGATTCCGGTATAAAGATGACCCTTGTCGCTCTCGATTATATAGACAAACCATGGCTTAACTTTCATGCTAGTATCATAACTCTTATGGATAAAATTTTAATACCTTTTTCTGAACTCAAATTTTCCTTCTCCCGCTCTGGCGGGGCCGGGGGGCAAAATGTGAATAAGGTAAACACAAAAGTCACCATGTACTGGAATATGCCCCACACAACGGCCTGCTCCCCTTCAGTTTTAGAAAGATTTCGGGAACGATTTGGTCAGTTTATTCTAGATGATGGAACAGTACAACTCGTGGGTCAGCAGCATCGTTCTCAAAAAGCGAACATGGACGACTGTATTGATCGACTCCATGCCATGCTTAACGAAGTTCGAATTCCACCTAAAATCCGCAAGAAGACCAAACCGAAGAGAAGTGCAGTACTCAAACGTTTGAGTTCGAAGAAAAAAGATGGCGAAAAAAAACGACTACGAAAATCTGATTACTGATTACCCGTAAACTAAACCACAATCAGGACATTCCGTCGCCGTCGGTTTAAATTTCATTCCACACGCCTGACAAACAACTTCTTCTGCTGTCGGATCAAAAACAGCTGTCATATGCTCAATATTGGGAGCATGTCCCGCCACATGTTTTAAGTAATCTGTTTTAAAATACTGATTCAATTTATCAATATCTTTTTCAAATCCCCACAACTCAACCGTTACTTTGCAACCGGTAGTGCAGGTCTCACCATTTGATTTGAGATTCAGGGCTACGCCCTGGGCCTTCATTTTATATTGATGGTTCTTGGCTTCCTGGATATCCATCACACCTAAAAGAACTTCATCCGTAACTTCACCATCTAACATACTTACCTCTTAAATTTTTCTTCCAAGTAGTTCAGGTAATCCTGAACACCTAACTTGCCTACAATGTCTTTGCTGGTAACTGATCGTCCTTTTGAGTGAATATTTTCAATTAAATATTCAAGGATGGTTGAAAAATCACCTTTTTTTATGTCCTTAGAGAATCCAGGGACCTCTTTTTTCATCTTCTGATAAAGACTTCCCGAGATCAGATTCCCCAGTGTATAAGTTGGGAAATAGCCAAAAGCCGCACCGGCCCAGTGAGAATCCTGCAGAATTCCTTCAGCGTGGGTCTTCGGGGTGATGCCAAGGTAAGACTTGTACTTCTCTTTCCAGATCGCCGGAATATCTTTGGCGTTGAGACCTTGATTGAAAATCATCTCTTCAATCTCGTAACGGATAATGATGTGAAGATTGTAGTAAAGCTCAGAGGATTCAACCCGAATCAGTCCAGGGACTGATTTATTAAAATACTTATACAAATACTCAGCCGAAACTCCTTTCATCGCTTTCGGAAAATGCTCACGCATTTTAGGCAGGATATACTCACAGAATTCATAAGATCTTCCCACTACGTTTTCCCAGAAACGGGACTGAGACTCATGAATTGAAAGTGATGAAGCTTCCTGATAAGGAGTACCTTCCCATTCGCGCGGAAGATTTAGCTCATACAGCGCGTGCCCCACTTCATGCATGGTCGATGAAAGTGAATCAAGATGATTAAGATCATAACGAGTGGTTATTCGCTGATCTAAAGGGGAAATATTAGTACTAAAAGGATGAGAAGAAACATCCAGACGGGAGAACTTTCTGGGAAGACCAAACTTCTCTGCGGTGAAGTCATTCAGGGCTTTTTGTTCGACCAGATCAAAAGGTCCTTTCAGATCTTTGACGGCAACAAAACTTCCATCCTTTTTCACTTTATCTACGATCTTAAGTAAACCGGTTCTCAGCTCTTTGAAGAGTGCCGTGATTTCAGCTGAGGTGAATTCTTTATCATGAAGCTTAATCAAAGCATCATAAGGCTTTTTCTCTTTGAAGAATCCAGCTTCCCGGCGCTTGAGATCAATAAGCTTTTGCAGATGGGGTCTGAAACTCTCCCAGTCGTTTTTATTTTTTGCCTGGGTCCAATTGTGATTAGCGATGGCGGTAGCTTCGGAAATCTCCAGCACATGTTTACCGGGCATTTTGAGATTGAGTTCATAATCCCATTTCAGTTCCGTGAAGATTTTCTTATTTAATTTATCGAGATTTTTAAGCGATGCTTTCTCTAAGAGCTTACCGTATTTTTTATCCGTCATGTGAGAGTGAATTTTTCCCTGCACATAACTTAATCGACGGGCACGATCTTCAATCGCCCCTTCAGGCATCATGGTTTCCATATCCCAATGCAAAAGGGCCGAAATACTTTTAAGATAAGAGTATTCTTTTAAGTAATCCTGGATCTCATTTAATTTCACGGTACTTCTCCTCATCAAAACCAAAACTTATAACTTTGCCATTCTTCTCTAAGATCGGGCGCTTAATAAGTGAGGTATTATCTTGAATAAACTTGATCTTGGTCTTGGGAGTCAGCGCCTCATACTCATCTTTGAGTTTTTTATAAGTGGCCCCTTTGGTATTCACCGGAAAATCTCCGAAGGCCTCTTTCCAGCGCTCAATATCTTGCGCCTCGGGCTTCACTTTCTTGAAATCAATGAAGTCAAAATCGATTTTTTTCTTCTCTAAGTAGGTCCTCGCCTTTTTGACGGTGTCGCAGTTTGGAATTCCAAATAATTTATACATGACTTCCCTCAGAAGTTAAGTTTATGATTTAGTATGCAATCAACTACAACAATCGTCTCTACTTTTCTCCCTCTCTCACTCGTGATCATTATGTTCGGACTGGGACTTTCGCTCAAGTTATATCCTCCCACGCATGCTGAAAGTTTCCCGTCAGGAATCCATTGCGATTTCATTTGAAGTTGGAATTCATAACTCAACTCTGGCGATCTTTATTGCCATGAACCTACTGAGATCTCTTCCGTTTGCTCTTCCGGCAGCCGTTTATAGTATTATTATGTTTATTACAGCTGGTCTATTCAGCACTTGGTTGATGAAAACAAACAAGGCATGAGTGGAAGAAGCTAAGAAAGCTTCATTTTAGTTAAAATACGATTTAAAGAATTGGTGAAG
Source organism: Bacteriovoracaceae bacterium (assembly GCA_040399925.1). Lineage (GTDB taxonomy): Bacteria > Bdellovibrionota > Bacteriovoracia > Bacteriovoracales > Bacteriovoracaceae > Peredibacter. The sequence continues at coordinate 8,707 of JBBARF010000089.1, read as the reverse complement.
CGCTCGACATCCTTGGGACCGAAAGGTGCTGGTCCGCCTGTGATGACTCCATTATCTCGGATATCTTTCATGAAGTCTCGCATGGACAATCTTTCACGCACATTATCTTCGGTATAAAGCTCCCCGCGATGATCTAGGGCCACAGCATTCTTTTCAACAATAAACGCTGCCAAAGGGATATCTCCGGTAATGACGATGTCCTTAGGGGTCACATGCTCAACGATATAATGATCGGCCATGTCTGCGCCTTGCTTCACTTGAATAAGAGTGACTAAAGGGTGCAAAGGTACAAACATCTGACTATTGGCCACAAGGATAATTTGCAATTGGAGACGCTGGGAGATTTTGTAGAGAACTTCTTTAAGCACTTTCGGGCAAGCATCGGCATCAATCCAAAGCTTGGTTTTTTCCATTTTTTAAGAAAAACTTGCGACAGTTTTGAGAATCGTATCCAGATCAACAGGCTTACTTAAAAATGCCGTGATGTTGAAGCTCTTCATTTTTTCTTTAGCATTGGCTTCGGCAGACATAACAACCGTTGGGATTGTTGACCAGAGATCATTTTTCAATTGCTCCGTACGGAAAGTGTAACCGTCCATGACAGGCATCATAAGATCAACCAAGATAAGATCAGGTTTAGGATTATTTTGCAAATGTCTGATTCCTTCAAGACCATTTACCGCAGAGCTTACTTCATAACCCTCGCTCTCTAGTAATTCAACCAAGAGCTCGCGGATGGAGGTATCATCTTCAACAACTAGAATACGTTTTGCCATTAATTAAAAAATAACGTTAGGTAATAAATAAGTCAAGAAACCTTAAGAGATTCAAGGACATATTTCACTGAGCTTCAGATTCAAGCCCCCTACTGAAGGTAACTAAATTCTACAGCAAGATATAAAGAAAACCTAAACACATTAACGTGGCTTAATGCGATCAAAGGGGGATTTCCATAATAAACGTCGATCCCTCACCTAATTTGCTGATGACAGTGAGGGAGCCATTATGTTGCTCCATAATCTCTCGAGAAATATAGAGCCCGAGACCCAGACCGGAGACCTCACTACTTCTGACGGCCCTTTCAAAACGATGGAAAATTCTCTCAACATCTTCTTCTGCTATGCCCGGCCCTTTGTCATGCACTAGCACTCTGAGTTTTCCAGGCGAGAGCTGAGTTTGAATTTTAACTGGTCTTCCAGCTCCGTACTTCATAGCGTTGGTGAGCATGTTGACTAAAACTTGCTCAATCCGGTACGAATCGGCTTTGATCTGAACCTCATCACAGCGTCCTAGAGTAAGTTCACACCCCAAGGATTCCATCTGTGGCCGGAAGCGATCAATAACGTCTGCAAGAAAGCGTTGGAAGGCAATGTCTTCTTTTTGAATATAAAGTTTTCCTCCGCGGATGCGTGAGATATCTAACATATCATCAATCAGACGATTGATTCTAACCAGCTGACGGTAATCGGTATCGAGCATTTTTCCGATCGCTTCTTTTTCAAATCCATTGGCATCTTTTTTTTGGAGTTGTTTCCGTTTAATTTGATTCTGTAGGGAAAGACTAGTCAGAGGTGTTTTAAGTTCATGTGAAGCAATCGAGAGAAATTGATCTCTGGTGCGTACAGCATCCTGAGAGGCATGATAGAGAAGAGAATTCTCCAGTGCCATTGATGCACGGTAAGCCAGCTCGTCGGCAAGACGGATGATCCTTTGATCAAAATTTTTTCCTGAATCTTTTAAATTAAAAAAAGTTACCGTCCCCAAAAGACTTTCACGTCCTTTAAGTCTGGAGATCACTACGGATTTAAAATTGAGTTTATCCAAAAGATCTTTCTGATCCGGAAGATACTCTCTCATGTCCCGATAAAGAACAGTTTTACCGGAGATTAAAGTCGTAACAAGTGGATGTCTCCCATCGTAACGGCTCTCATCTTTGTATTTGGTATTTAGAAGTATTTCTTTGCATTCGGCATCAGGATGAATGGCCACAAGTCGTTCAATTTTTCCGTCAACATTAAGTTGATCAATGAAGCAGCCGTCACAAAAATGATCCACTGACGCCAATGCCATGTTGCTCAGAGTATCTTTATAATCAAGTGATGCTGCTAGAACGTCCGAGATTTTACCCAGAAAGATTTGGTCCTCTACATCCTGCTTTCTTTCAGTAATGTCATGACAAGTTCCCATCATGAGATAAGGTTTATCATGCTCATCATACAAGGCCATCCCTGATCCCTGAACCCAACGAACTCTCCCGTCTGGCGTGATGATCCTGTGATCAATAACGTAGGATTCTTTTTTCTTTAACAAGTTTTCAACCGTCACCCATAGTTTCTCCCTCTCCAGAGGATGAAGGCAGGCGTTATAGGCTTCCCTGGTTCCGGGGAAAGTTCCTTTCTTAAATCCATAGATTTCTTCTGTCGTCTCATCCCAGACAATTGTATCACTACCAGGAACCCATTCCCAGATTCCAATTTTTCCGACCTTCACAGAATGTGAGAGTCTTTCGGAGAGACGCTTAAAATTTTCTTCAACTGCTATTCTTTCTGAAATATTACGGTGGACACAAACAAAATGGTCAACACCCGCAAGGGATAAGAGACTCAGACGGAATGAAGTGTAAATAGTCCAGCCATCTTTATGCAAATTTTGCCACTCGCCTTCCCAAACCCCTGTCTTTGAAATATTTTTCCTTGTTTCTTCTAAACTAAGATTGGCGTCTCTCGATTGTGGGTGAGAAATAATCTTGATACTCTTACCCAGTAATTCCCCATGATCATAACCAAACATATTCTCTTCCGCCCTATTGGCGTAAACGATCACTTCATTCTTGTCGTAGATGACAACACCTTCCGAAATATTTTCCAAAATGATGGATTGATTGATCAGCTCTTGCTGAAACTCAATCTCATCAGTCACGTCCGCCCCCATGGCGTAGAGTTTTCCTCCTTTCGCTTTCACTGACCAAGAAATCCAGCGATAGGTACCATCTTTTCGAAAACAGCGATTTCTAAAATCCAAAACCATTCCGCGACTTCCTAAAAAAAGTCCCGTCATAAGCGCCAGAGTTTCATCAAAATCATCTGGGTGAACAAATTCATGCATCGGCTTGCCCAACACCTCTTCAGGCTCCCAACCTAAAATGGGATTGGCGACTTTATTTACTTTGTAAAAGGTTCCATCGGCATTGATGATGGCGATAAGAAAGATCGGAAAATCAATAATTTCCTGATACTCTGCAAGGGTGAATTCAAAGTGGTTTTGGTTTTTCATGAGCAAGAATAGGATGACAAATAACCAAGCTTTCGACAAGTTGCTTAAAATCTCTTTAGATTAGAGCAGTTTTAGATACATCGGAACAAGATCGCAATTAAACTTTAGATTAGAGACAAGACCCGGTCAGTGTTCCTTCAGAAGTTTCAAGTTCAGCTGAGAAAGATGACTTTTTTTTAACCACGGTAAGAGTGGACTTCGCAGTTTTAAAAACCAAGGGGGAAGAACCCATTTCAACTTCCAGATGGAAAGCATTTGAAACCGGGGCCTCATCCAAAAGATAGTGACCGTGGGAGCAGTTGAGTTGGATTTTGAGCTCTTTTTCGAAGCTGCAATCGAGTTTTTGAGGACTATCGGAAATCCCATAAACCTTACAAGGTGCTGAGAGCACAGGCAGTGAAATCATAAGGAATAAAAGCCCAAAAAATTTCATCCAAGTCCTTTTGAGGAACCTATTTAAACACTTTTGAGACATCTTCGCCATTGTCCTGTCTTTTTTTCACTATCCTCCCCAAATCAGAGGACTTAGACCATAATGCCGTCACTTTCAAAGGATCCCTCTATGTTCAGGCTTGGTCTTGCACTTATTATACTTACAAATGCCTCTTTAGCTTTGGCATCACGGCCGAAGGTTTACACCAATCTTCTTCGTTACGTACAACCAGGGCCCGATCAGGGAGAAACCAATACTTGCTGGTTTGTCGCTTCAACAGGTGCGATGGAACTCTTAATGAATAAAAAAGATAAAATCAGAAATCCAAAAATAAACGGAAAGAACGATCTCTCAGAATCATTCACTATTTACGCTAACGATTTTGTAGATCAGGAAACACGGAATCAAAGCTGGATTGAATCCATCGTTCTGCGTTTTAATAATGGCGAAGCTGTTCAGAATAAAGTCTGGCCATTTGTCGCCTACAACGAAGATGGAACTGATAGCCAGCGCGCTTGGTGGAAACATCCTGAATTTGACACTCTTCCTAGAGTTAAAACACCCAAAGTGAAAACAGAACTTCTTTTCTCTTACGGTAAACGGTGGGCGACGGATGTTCTTGAAGAAAAAGATCTTGAGCTGATGAAAGAAACTCTTTCAAAACGTGGATCTCCATTGATTGTAAACTACAACGATGATGGCTACTGGCATGTGGTTTTGATTGTTGGATATGATGATCGTAAGAAAGGTGATTGTTACGAGTTAGAAAAAGAAGAGTGTAAGGGTAAAGGATCTTTTTATGTCAGAGATTCTGATGGTAAGAAATATGAGGCGCGTGACTACAGCTGGTTCCTGCACAAAGGCAGTGCCGCAGCTGTAGTTGAGCTAAAATAAAAAAAAACTATTTATTAAGATTAATAAGACTCAAAAACTCTCCGCGAAGTTTGGGGTCTTCTTTGAATTGTCCATCAAGAGCTGACGTCATCATACTCGCCCCGGCCTTCTTAGCACCACGACAAGTTAAACAACCATGAGCACCTTCAATCACAACCATCACTCCGACAGGTTTTAACTGACGCTTGATTGAGTCCATAATGTTAAAGCACATGCGCTCCTGAAGCTGCGGTCTTTGCGCATGAGAATCGACAATGTGAGCAAGTTTTGAAAGACCTACCACTCTAGAATCATCAGCGTTAGTTGTATCAGGCAGGTAGCCCACGTGAGCTTTACCAGTGAATGGAAAAAAGTGGTGACTACAAAGTGAAGTATACGTGATGTCTTTGAGGATGATCACTTCGTTATAATTATCGGCAGGGAAAGTGGTCGAGAAAATTTCTTTTTCATCTGTTCCAAGTCCAGAACAAACCTCTAAGAGAGCGCGTGCCATACGATTGGGACTGCCGATGATATTTTTATCTCCCAGATCAAGTGTAGGAAAAGCAAGCTTGAGTCCTTCCAGAACTTTTTGATAACCTTCGGCCATCATCGCGCGGCCAGCATTGAGTTGGAGTGCTCGCTCTTTAAATTTTACAAGCTCAGCATCCAGAAATTTTTCCGGATCCTTCACCTTAACCAGATTACGGGCGAAATCTTTATTAAATGAATTTTCAAATGACATAAATTATCCTCGTCATGAAATAGCTACTTATGAGGCCCAAGACTACCCCAATCAGCAGGCTTTTTAAAGAGCTTAATACCCTACTACAAATGACTCTCATTATGCTGAGATAAATCGAGCCCTATGAGCTCGGCTTGCCTCTCAACCCGCATAGGAATGAGCCTGTCTGCAATAAAATAGAGGATGTAGGAGACGATTATGACAAAAACACTGATCGCCACCAAGGCCCAGAGATGGACGGTGAAAGTTTTGGTTTCACCATAAAAAAGACCCAAACCACGGGCAAAAACTCCGGTCAGGATCATTCCGGTAATGCCACCGACTCCGTGACAAGGAAACACATCAAGGGTGTCATCAAGTTGAGATTTAGACTTAATATGAACAGCAAAGTGACTGACAATACTTCCAATGGCACCAATCACTAAACTGTGCGAAACAGTGATGAATCCTGCAGCCGGAGTGACAGCAACGAGTCCCACAACTGCACCAATACAGGCACCCAGAGCAGATGGTCTCTGACCTCTGAGTACATCCATGAACATCCATGTCAGCATAGCTGCAGCTGATGCTGTATTTGTCGTAGCGAACGCCAGTGCTGCCTGATCAGAAGCAGATAAAGCTGAACCAGCATTAAAACCAAACCATCCAAACCAAAGCATCCCCGTTCCTAAAATAACATAAGGGATGTTGGCAGGTCTGTGGGCCTCTTTGGAAATGTGACTTTGTCTTCTTCCTAAAAAGTAAGCACCTACCAAGGCGGCGAGTCCCGCGGACATATGAACAACTGTTCCTCCGGCAAAATCAAGAACACCCATTTGTCTGAGAATTCCATTTGGATGCCAAGTCATGTGGGCCAAAGGAGCGTAAATGAAAACAATGAACAGACAAACAAACAGTACATAGCTTGAAAACTTCACTCGCTCTGCAAACGATCCTGTGATCAAGGCCGGAGTGATGATGGCAAATTTCATTTGAAAAAGAGCGAACAGAATCAAAGGAATTGTTGGAGAAAGATCCGGATGAGTGGCCCCGGTCACGTTATGGAACATAAAAAATGTCCGAGGATCTCCGATGAATCCACCGATACTGTCCCCAAAACAAAGACTAAAAACAAACGTAACCCATAACAAGCTAACTAAACCCATGCAGACAAAACTTTGCAACATGGTAGAGATAATATTTTTTTTACCAACCATCCCACCGTAGAAAAAAGACAGACCTGGTGTCATGAAGAGCACTAAAGCGGTAGCAGTTAGCATCCAGGCGGTGTCAGCTGGGTTAATAGGCGACCCGCCCACTATGGTTTTAGCCTCGGGGTAAAACAAGCAGAGCGCCAGAAAACTCATGAGAAAAAGGACACCAACAATCTTATAGTTTGATAACTTCACCCACAGCTCCCAAGGAAAACATTGGACTTGAAGAAATTTTAACATAGACCAAGAAAAACGGTGGGGATTTTTTATCTATGGCCTTCAGCTTGCAGAGTAATTACTAGGCCAAGGAGGCGTTATGAAAATGACTCAATTATTCTCCCTTATGCTTATCCTTTTAACAGTCCTAACTGTCTCACCTTCTTATGCAGAAGATTCAAATTTTGATGGAGAAGATGAAGGAACAGAGCTAATTGTCGCTTAGACGGTTTTATAATCCATAGATCTAGTCATAAAGGCGCCGGTGGAGATTTAATCATTTCTTCCGGCCGTCATAATCGCCCCTAAAGCTCTTCTTTGCTAATCTCGTTATATGACAAAACGAATTTAAATTCTCCTCGAGAAAGGAGTTATTCTTACCTGCTTGAATACTAAAATATCTTATGTCACCATGGAGGAAATCTTTAGTTTAAATCAAGGATGGTTAAAACATGAGTCAGGAAAAAACGAAGCTTTGGGCCCTCCTTAAAACGACTTCGTTTTTGTTTATTCTTTCACTCTTCATTTCATGCGACTCTCCCGAAGAATTAAATTGCGCCGCTCCTTCCTCTGGTCTTCAGACTGAATGTTCAATCACCGAGCACAAAAATGAGATCATTGAAGAATTGCCCTTGGGTGATCAGGGTGAAGTTCCAAATGCCGCTCTGACTTTTGATACTAAACCTACTCTGCTAAATTTTTCTGATCAACAGAAAGAAAAACTCATCAAGGCAACTGAGATTATCAAAAGGGTCGTAGCAAGCCGCGAATTCCGTGATGGCATCCTGAATCATACATGGCAGGGGAAAAAGCAATTCGTCGACAGCCAAGGCTTAACTAATGCTCAGATCTACACTAAGATTTTGCATGCTTCTGAATCCTACTTGGATGAAAAAAATAATACTCTGGATGTAGAACTCGAGCTTTTTTTTGAACCGACTAAAACCATTGGCTACACCTATCCGAATACCAAACGCATTTGGATGAATAAAAAATACTACGACACCTATACGGCGATTCAGGTCTCAGATAATCTCTTCCACGAATGGTTACACAAGATTGGTTTTGATCACTCTTTAAGCTGGTCTCAAGAAAGAGATCACTCGGTACCTTATGCCATTGGTTATCTGGTTGAACGTCTGGCCCATCAAATCGAGATGGCGCAACCTTTCGAAAAAATAGGGTTAAATTAAATTCAGTCTTCTCCTCTGCTCCTATAAACTGAGAAAAGTACAGGAGGATTCAATGAAACAAATTTTATTAGTTATGTTTTGCTTTCTGAGCCTCTCAGTCTTGGGTAAAAATCCTAGAGGCCAAAGCGATGTCCCAACTTCAGATACGAAAACTTCTCAGCAGGTCAGAGAAAAAGAACAGCTAAAAGAAATGCAAAAGATGGAAGCCAAGGATGAGGAATATAAACGCGAAAAGAAAGAATGGAAAAAACGGAATCAAAAATAGAAGGCCCCGCTAAGAGCGAGGCCCTGTGGCAAAAATTAGAGTTCTGATTTTTTCCGGCCGACCCAGAAGAGTACACCTGCAGCTAATAAGAACACCAAGGTTCCGAAGAGATCAGACGTGGCAAGAGTTCCCATTGCTTTAGAAAAATCAAGTTTGTCGGCAAACCCATCCATCACTTGAGTAAGCGCCAGAAGGATTCCTGCAATCGCTCCACCAGCAATAAGACCAGATGAGAAGAGAATTCCCGGACCCGTTTCAGCTTCTGCTTCAGTCTGAGGTTTATGTTTTCTTTCAACTAACCAACGAACCACACCACCAATAAAGATGGGAGTTGAAGCCGAGATCGGAAGATAAACACCAACAGCAAAAGGCAGGGCCGAAATTCCGCACAACTCCAGCACTAACGCCAAGGCAACACCCAGAAGAACAAGTCCCCATGGAAGTTTCTGAGTCAGAATACCGTCTATGATAAGTGACATGAGACGAGCTTTAGGAGCTTCGTACTTTGTGACACTT
>JBBARF010000088.1:8179-15513 GCA_040399925.1 Bacteriovoracaceae bacterium | reverse complement strand
TACAATGAGCACTTACAGAAGCAACAAGTATTGTTGATTTTTTTAAAGAATAAATGAATTATTACCGATTTAAAGAAGTATGCCTTATTTGAATTTAAGCAAATACTGGTTAATTTTTGCTAGCCTTATTCTCATTCAGGCCTGCAATCCCTTGGGTAAAAATAAAAATAGTAAGACGGTGATACAACCAAATCAAGACGGTCTATCTATTTCGTACAGTTCTCCCTCCTTCACTTCTGCTGCCTTTCAGCCCTTTAGCATCACTGCTACTCTCTCGGTGAGTCCCTTGGATAATTGTACTGTATTTCCAAGCCTTCCTAATGGCCTGAGCTTAAATCCTTTAAACTGTGAAATTTCTGGAACTCCGACAGTCAATAATATGTCCTATTACAAAATTACGGCTTCAAGCGGGAGTGAAGTTGGAAGCTTTTATTTACTCTTAGATATCCAGCAAGTTTTACCAAGTATTGCCTTCACTGGAAGTCCTTATCAATTCCCTCTTAATGGCTTCTCTACGACGGGTGCGGTCACTAATACGGCAGGAGCTATATTCAACTGCACTGTCACCCCCGATCTCCCAACAGGTCTAAGCATTAACCCAACTTCTTGTGTCATCTCCGGAACACCAAGCACTCTTGCAGGAAATACATCTCATACTATTACGGCCTCAAACAGCTCCGGTAACGCAGCTCCAGTAACTATTACTATTGGAGTCCTTAACACCGCTCCCTCTCTTGCATACTCAAATCAAACTTATAGTTTTAACTTGTACGCGGCCTCAACTTCTGGAGTCCCTACAAATACAGGTGGAGCTATCAATAGCTGTACTGCTACCCCTGCTCTACCAAGTGGTCTGAGTATAAGTCCTACCACCTGTGAAATCTCTGGTACCCCAACTGTCCTTAGTGCGGCCACCAACTATATTGTTGCTTATTCCAATGCTATGGGAAATGGAACCAGCCGTGTCGTCAACATCACAGTCGCCAACGTTGTTCCCTCCATTAGCTATGCAAGTGCAAGCTACAATTTTAATGTAAACGGGGTCTCAGCTACCGGAGTACCAACAAATATCGGTGGCGCAATAACGGGCTGTCTGGTGTCTCCCGCATTACCCGACGGTCTCAATTTAAGCTCCACAACATGTGAAATCTCAGGAACATCCACTGCCGTAACCTCAGCAGCGAACTATACAATTACGCCTTCGAATCTCGTTGGTAATGGAGCTAGCAGAGTTCTCAATATCACTATTTCCAACGTCGTCCCTTCAATTGCGTATTCGAGTGCAACATACAATTTTATCTGGAATGCAATCTCGACTTCTGGTGCACCAACCAACGCTGGTGGTTATCCAACCAATTGTACCTCTTCTCCAGCTCTCCCTGCTGGTCTCAGCCTAAGCCCCACAACTTGTGAAATCTCAGGAACCCCCACTGTCTTAACCGTAGCCGGGAACTATACGATTACGCCATCCAATGTCTTAGGTAATGGAGCCAGTAGAATATTAACTATTTCAGTGGCCTCACCGATAGTAACAAATGGGGCCTGGGCTATTTACGATGCCTCGAGTGCAACTTCTTTTCCAGCAGGAGGAGCGGGACAACCTTGGTATGATTTATCAGGCAATGGTCGGCATGCAACAACTGAAGCGGGTTTTACAGTAGTAGGTCTAACCAACATAGGAGGAAGAAGCGTAGTTCTAGGTGAAGGCCAACTTTATTCAGCTAACCTTAGAGGTAGCCTTCCTTCAGGTGACACAACTTATTCATTTCAAACTTGGATAAAGTTTTATGGTTTCTCCAGAAATTTTGTTAGTATTTTTGGGCAAGAATTTACCGCTCAAACATTTTTAAGTCTGGATACAACTCTTGGTCCGAATAGGGCCATTAGATCTTTTGGATATACTATCGTGCCAAGAATTGAGCCAGGTATTTGGTACAACCTCGCAGTGACCATAAATGGGACAAGTGCCAGATTCTACTTAAATGGCTCTCTGGTTTCTTCCAATAGTAATGGTGCCGCTTTGAATGGAGGAACCTTTAATTTAGGCGGGAGATTTCAAGCAGGACTGGGTTACATCAATATTGGGGATCTGCTCATTTATAGTAAAACACTTTCAGATTCTGAAGTTATCCAGAATTATAGCAATAAGGTCTCAACTTATTCCAATACGCCTCCTACTCAAGGAACATCTAATTATTCCTATGTTGTAGGTAATGCTTGTAGCGGACCCCCGGCCGGTGAAACTTACTACTCTGCAATTCCAGCTGCCGTAAATACAACCTTCTATTTAGATTCGAATTTGACTATTAGGGCCGGAAGTATTTCAAGTGTGGATGGTATCGATTACGATATCCATGGTAGCGGAGTGGCAGTCGATGACTATGTTTTTTGCGACTAATAAACTTTGAATATTTACTGTTTCTAATCTTGAGACGCTTAGTTTAAAATCAAACTGAATGAAAACACCATTTTCTTATCAGATCACTTCCATAAGAGAAGATCACTTTCTCCGGTTCTATGGAGTCATGGTTGCACTCTTTAGCACTCTCACAGGCCTAAACTGGCTTCAGCTTAATATGCACGAAGTTTTGGCCTCAGGGAATCAAGCAGTTTGCTGGCCCATGTTTGCTGATTGCAATGACTGGCATGTTTTTAGTTCAACTGAAATTTTGGTCTTCATTTATTCATTTATTGCAGTTTCCGTTCTTTGTGCCACTTTTTTTATGAAAAGCCGCTGGGTAACCTGGGGTTATACGCTGCTGATTATTTTGACGATAGCAAAACTGGCCTTTTTAGCCATGGATTTCAGGTTACGCTTAAACCAACACATTATGGCGTTTTGGGTGACGATGATTTATTTATTTTTTCCCAGAAAAAAACAAACTCTCGTCCTCCTGATCGTATTATTTTATTTCTTTGCCGGTCTTCTAAAATTGAATAACGAGTGGCTCAGTGGAGCAGCACTTTATGGAGATACTTGGTTTTTGCAAGGAAGTTTAAAAACCATCGCCTGTGGTTATGTCGTGGTTCTGGAGATATTACTCATCTGGGGACTCTTGATAAAAAAGAGCAGGATCAATTGGGCAGTACTCGCTCAGCTTGTTATTTTCCATCTTTTTTCCTATCAAATCGTGGGCTTTTTTTACCCTTCGATTATGCTTTTGATCATTACTGCATTTCCTATTTACTGGAAGGATCGGTCCGAAAATCCGCAAGGACGACTAACATCTCTACCGGCATCATCAGCACTTCTTTTAATTGGATTTTGCCTCATCCAATCCTATAGTAAAGTTTTGAGTGGTGACCCTGCCTTAACTGGTAAAGGCAGGTTATTTGCTCTACACATGTTTGATTCCAACACAGTTTGTGAGCCATTCATCACCTTTCATTTTGCGAATAAGGCCCCCATGAAGGCCAATGCATATCTTCAGCTTGCTCCACGGATCCACTGCGATCCTGCTGTCTATTTCTCTCGCGCAAAAGCAGTCTGTAAAATGTATAAAGAAAAAGATAAAAGTTTTATTGATATCGATTTATCTTTGAAATCAAAACGATCTTCAGAACTAGTTTATCAGCAAGTGATTGATGTTAAGGGGTTTTGCTCAAAAGACCTAAGCTACTCGGTCTTCGGGAAAAACGATTGGATCTTACTCTAACATGAAATTAAAGCGGAATGAGCACAATAATCCGTTTGATGAATTGATCCGGAGTAAATTGCAAATGAGTTGTTCCGTCGGAGGAGGTGTTTTGAGCTGTAATTTTACTTTTCCAGTTGCTTCGTATGTAATCCTCTCTTTTGCAATAAGTCCTCGCAGAACATACCTAAAAAGCCTCTGAATGGGGTCCCAGACTTTGCCTAGTGGGAGCTGAAAATTCTTATCTCGGTTTTGTACTCTTTAGACCCTTGGGCAAGAAAAGGCTTTAATTTACAGATTAGACTAATCACATTATATTCATTCATCTCTGCTTTTCGGTCTTTTTTAAGGGGTCAAATAAACCCCAAAAGTCGATAAAAAAATTTTTACACTATTTAAAAGCAGATAAAACTCTAAAGGCATGAGAAACGTATGTATTTAAAACCTTTAGGACCTCAACAACTTGAATACTTGGACTGAAAATGACCACATTTAAACCCCGCTGTACCTTCGCCATTATCTCCCATCCCGATGCTGGTAAAACAACAATGACAGAAAAACTGTTATGGTTTGGTGGAGTCATTCGTGAGGCCGGAATGGTTAAATCTAAATCTGGCGATTACGCCAAATCAGATTGGATGGAACTGGAGAAACAACGTGGGATCTCGATTACGTCATCAGTCATGAGTTTTGAATACAATGACCGCGCTCTTCACCTCCTCGATACTCCCGGACATAAAGACTTCTCAGAAGATACTTACCGCACTCTCACCGCCGTGGAATCAGTGCTCATGATGATTGACTCCGCCAAAGGTGTGGAGGCACAGACGATAAAACTGATGGAAGTGTGTCGTATGCGTGACACCCCGATTGTAACGTTCATGAACAAGTACGATCGTGAAGCGATGGATCCGTTTGAACTTCTGGATAACATCGAATCCATTCTTAAAATTCAGTGTATCCCGATGACCTGGCCCGTGGGCAATGGGGTGGACTTCAAAGGTGTTTACGATTTTAAAACTAAAAAGATTTTAAGCTTCAAAGACTCGCGTGATCCTTTTGCTCCAAGTTTTATTGATGCCACCGATCTCGATTCAGCATCTCTCAGAGAGGCCATCGGTCCTGCGATTCAGGAAAAGCTCAAAGAAGAACTTGAGATGGTGGCCACTCTCATTCCACCTTTTGAAATGGATGAATATTTAGCAGGAATTCAAACCCCAGTTTTCTTCGGATCGGCCCTAAAAAACTTCGGAGTCAAAGAGACGCTGGATCTAATCACTAAGATTGCTCCTCTCCCTCGTCCGCGCGAAGCCGTGCTTGCTCCTTACGATTCAACAGCTAAAGCGATTAGTATTGATCCCACAGATTCTGAGTTCACAGGTTTTATTTTTAAAATCCAGGCCAACATGGATCCTAAGCACCGCGACCGGATTTCATTTATGCGTGTATGCTCGGGACGATTCGCGCGTAACGAAAAAATTTATCACGTCAGAACTGGTAAAGAGATTCGTATCGCGACTCCCCTCATTTTCCAAGCTCGTGACCGTGACATCGCTGAAGAAGCACTCGCAGGTGACATTATCGGTCTCTACGATACAGGTAAGTACCAAATCGGCGACACCTTCTCGATGGGAAAAAAACTCATCCGCTATACAGGAATCCCAAGCTTCTCGCCTGAACTCTTCATGCGCGTAACCGCTAAGGATCCGATGAAGGCCAAGCACCTTGAGAAAGGTCTTATGCAGCTCTCGGAAGAAGGTGCGACTCAGCTCTTTATCCGCCGTCAAACTAATGAAAAAATGCTCGGTGCCGTTGGTGCGCTCCAGTTTGAGGTGGTGAAGTTCCGTCTCGAGGATGAATACTCAGTTGAGGCGACTTATGAATCAGTTTCATGGGCCGGAGTTCGTTGGCTTAAATTTAAAGATAAAAAAATTGAAGATAAGTTCTGCTTTGAATACGGTTCAGTCATTATGGAAGATAAAGAAAAAAGAATCTGTTACGCCGTAAGAACTGAATGGGACTTACGTCTTGCTCAGGAAAAAAATCCTGACGTATCGTTCTTTAAAAACTCTGATTATATCGAATAAAATCTAGGCGCGCGGGAGTTCAATCATCAGATTTGCTCCCGCAACCTTTCCTTCCACCACTCTATTTTGAATCTCAACTGTCCCGCCATGAACCGACGTAATGGCCTTCATGATCACGGATCCGAGACCCAGTGAGAAATGCTTTCCATCTTCTTTGTGACTTCTGCGCTCACGCCGTTGAGCAAAGCCCGCGAGAGCTTCATCCGTCAGGCCTTTGCCATCATCACTGATGGTGAGGCGGATCATGCCTTTGATGTCACTGATTCCAATGCGAACTTCAGCTTGGGTAAAACGAGAGGCATTATCCAGACCATTTTTAATCAGGCGAACAATTAAATGAGTATCACCCAGAATAAACTTATCACCGTTCCCCGCTTCATCCAAAAACCAATGAATGCGAGAATTTTCCTTGGCCCTGCGAGTTTTGATCTCTTCTTTCAGCAGCTGAGTCAGGTTGATTTTCTCCGTTGAGGGCTTGTACTGAGGAACATCAATGCTCGCAATAATAGTGAGCTTCTCCAGAAGATCCCTAAAATAATTAATATCCGAGGTGATCATGGAGTAGAGTTCCGTGCGATCTTGGGGTTTTAAATTCTGATCGTGAGTTTTAAGAGTCTCAAAGGCCGTATTCAGGCTTGTAAGCGGAGTTCTGAGATCATGACCAAGTTCCTGCAGAAGATGGGAGCGCGAAGCCTCAGTGGTATTGAGGTTATTCACGAGGCGCTCAATTTCAGAGGCCATGCGGTTAAAGTCCAGCATAAGGTTTCCGAATTCATCAAAACGCTGAATAGGAAAACGGGCCTTAAGATTCCCTCGTTCAAGTTTTGAAAGTATATCCCGGGCTTCAAGGGATTTGCGGCGCAGATAATAGACAGTAAGAGACAGAGCGAGAAACAAGGCCAGGGCAACGGTGGCAAACGTCACTCCCCCTTGAATCCAGATCAGGCGTCCAGCAAAAGGAGAAACCAGTTCCTGAGAAATGAGAAAAGACACAGGGCTTGTTTCAAGTTTCATGACATAGATTCGTGGAGAAAAACTAAAAAAGGGAGTCACTGTTTTTAAGACATGCGCCTCTTTAGGCAGTTTGATTTCATTCCAGGCAATAACGGGGTGCCGGCGATTATTAGCACTAAAGATGCGGCCTTCATCTGAAACAAGCCACAGAGAGGATCTTCTAGGAATGGGGCCACGACGTGGTGGCGTTCTAAAGTCCCTGCGACCACGGAGGCGATTTCGATCACGATTTCGTGGTGGTCTGTGATCAAGGCGAACATCTTCCAGCTTCATGCCCGCGTTTTCTGTTTCAATAGTTTGAGCCAGAAAGAGCATATGCTCGCTTCGAAATCCTTCAGAGGATTCTTCAGCGATTTTAACCAGTGTAAAAAAAGAAAGAGCACTTAAGACAAGTGCAACGATAAGACTTTTATAAAAGAGTTTAAAATACAGTTTATTCATACTTCGGGCCACACCAATTTATAGCCTTCGCCGTAAACCGAAACAATCTGAAGCGCTTCTCCGCCGACTTCTTTCAACTTTTTGCGCAGATGACTCATATGAGAGTCAATGGTGCGGTCATTGCCGCTCGTACTATCTTCCATCTGAGAAAGAATCG
>JBBARF010000088.1:0-8169 GCA_040399925.1 Bacteriovoracaceae bacterium | reverse complement strand
CAAGATCCCCGGCACGACGGGCGAGGATTAAAAGAATATCTAATTCTTTTTTACCGAGGTTCACAGATTTCTCCGCCACTCTGATCTCGCGATTAGGAATATCGATATGGAGTTTATTAAAAAGAAACATCTTATCTAATTGGGCCGTTTTCTTAAGGAGCTTATTCATGCGGGCCTTAAGCTCTTCGGTTCCAAAAGGCTTACGGATATAATCATCGGCCCCTAACTGAATCCCCTTCACCACCGTAGGCTCATCCGTGCGGGCACTTAAAAACAGGATCGGAACATCGTCCCCTGATTCACGGATACGCTGACAAAGCTCAAGCCCACTTCCATCGGGCAGACCAATATCTAAGAGCAGAATGTCGTAATGATTTTTTTGAACCATGCTCCAGCCATCAGAAACTTTTCCCACAGCTTCAACTTCAAAACCCGAGAGCTTTAAGTTCATACTTAAAGAGCGTGAAATTTGGATATCATCTTCTACGATCAAAACTTTAAACATGGTACTCCTCTCAATAGTTTAAACGCTGACCGTGTATTAAACCAGAGGATCATGGAAATACTGTGGAGGCTTAGAATTCCAACACTTAACCATCCTTTTGACTCCACAATCTTTCAAGAATCTTGTTTTAAACTGGTCCCATCAGCACATGAACGTACTGATTAAAACAGGAGTAATTATCATGACAACAAAATCATCCTTCTCGCTTCTCATCGCTTTCTCACTCATAGTGGCCGTTAGTACTTATGCCGGCGGAGATAAGAAAGAAAAAAGAGAAGCCTTCAAGGCC
The DNA here is from genome assembly GCA_040399925.1 of Bacteriovoracaceae bacterium. Lineage (GTDB taxonomy): Bacteria > Bdellovibrionota > Bacteriovoracia > Bacteriovoracales > Bacteriovoracaceae > Peredibacter. The sequence continues at coordinate 7,375 of JBBARF010000088.1, read as the reverse complement.
TGCGCAACAGAACTCGGGATTTCACTTCCCGATCGTAAAGGAAATCCAGAGCAGAGAGAAATCATCAGGTCTTGTATGAAAGAGGCGGGGTTCAAGAAACGTGAACGTTCAGCCGAGGCAAAAATTGCGAGAGAAAAATGTTTTGCAGACAATAAGATCATTAGACCGAAATTCGAGCGCCCAACTGGTGAGAAGAGAGAGCAATTGAAAGCGTGTTTAGCTAAGAAAGGTTTTACCCGTGGTGAGCGTACTTAAGTCGACTTTCCTTTTCCAAAAAAAAAGGCCGGGGTTAAACCCGGCCTTTCTATTTTTTCTGGAGGAAAAAAATGAGCTTAGAAGCTATAGAACTGAAGGCTTGAACCAACAAAGTGGACGAAGACCAGTTGTGTGACCAAGAGTTGCATGACATGCACCAGTTACTTCTGAATCAGTTGCTACGTCATCAGAAAAGCCTTGCTGACAAAGAGCACCCTGAAGATAAGTATCAAGACGACACTGGTGGGCCGGGTGATTATCATCAGTAGCAGTTACTACTGCTGCAGATGGAGTATCAAACTGAGCTGGAGTAGAAGATCTAAGAGCTGCGAAAAGTTTTGCCACCGAATCCCCTGCCATACCGCCACGGATACAGATACTGCGATCTGCTTCTGATGACCAGAGAGCTGAACATGATTCAGTAAGTTTTGCAGGAACATTCATCGCCGCAACTACTGAAGCGTTATCATCATTTAAGAATGCGCGACGAAGACATTTAAGCGTTGACCAGTAGTCAGCTTGACCTTCATTCGATGCCCATGTGCTTGACCACATAGATGCTTTCTTCGGAGCTCCACCGATGTGGTGACCAATTTCGTGACAAACAACAAGTGCAAATCCATCTTCTGTAATTGTGTCGTGACGAGCAAGACCACCAAACATTGAAACTTTCCAGTTCGTTCCCGATCGTTGTGCATAAGCATTCACTGTAGCATCAGTCCATTTACGATCGATCATGAGTTTTCCACCAAGGTTAGATACTATTGGTGAGTAGAGAGTTTCAACTTTATCGATAACAGCATTGAATTGAGCTTCTGAAATACCAGCAAGTCTTTTCGCATTAACTGCAATTTTAAAATTGTTTTCAGGTAAGAATCCGGTCGAGCCGTCTTCAGTACAAGAGAATGACGGGGCCGAAAGAACCAGAGACGCGATAAGCAATCCTTGCTTAAGTGATTTCATAAAAACTCCTTCCTGAGGTTTCACACTTTTTCGTTATTTACAGTCTGACAGAATTTGGAAACGCGGCTATCCCTAAAAACAACTGTAAGTTTTTGTTGGTTGGAGCGTTAGACTCAATTAAAGAAAGTTTAAATCAGGAAATACCAACAGCTAAGAGTCAAAAATGAAATTGGCACACCAACCCCTATCATCATTCCCGCCAGTCGAGGATGAAGACCGTGTGAACTGGCCAAGATAGACGCAGTGATCATGGGCGCCATGGCAGACTCCATCATAATCACCTTAAAAAGTTCGGTTGGCAGATGTAAGAAAGAATAAATGGAGAAGATCACCATAGGGGCAATGATCAATTTATAACCCAAACCGATGGAGAGAAATTTCACTTCGTGTTTTATTTCGCCCCACTTTAACTGCAGGCCCACTGAGATTAAAGCAAGTGGAGTGAGTGTTCCGCCAAGCCTTTCAAGAATATATTTCACTCCCCCATCAGCTTCCCAATCAAGCAGGCCTAAGCTCACACCTAAAACAAATCCAATGAAGGGACCGAAGGTCACAACCTTATAAGCAAGATCACGCTTACGAATTTTTCCCGCGGAATAAACTGAAGCCAGCCAAATCCCTAAAGTCGAAACGATAAAAAAACTTCCGGCCTGATCAAGGAGAACTGCGTTCTTTAATCCTTCTTTACCAAAGAGCGCTTCAATAACTGGAAAGCCAACAAAAGATGTATTCCCCAGTCCTCCACAAAGAATGAGACATCCCACGAGCTTTGGATCCCAATGATAAATCTTCCCCAGAAACCTAAAGAAGAAAAAAGCACAGCCAAAAATAATCCAGCCCACAAGGATCACCGATATCAAGTCGAGATTCCATTTCAAATGCGGGAGGGTAAGTAAGCACACTGCAGGCAGAGAAACATTCAGGATGATCATATTGAGAGCAATATGAGCGTTGCTCGGAAACTGCTTGAGCCGTTGGAGAAGGATTCCAATGATCAGGCAGATGAATAATAAAGCGATAGCAGACATGGGTGGATTATGACATGGGCCCAGGAAAAATACATTATTTTATTGGTTGGGACCCTCACATCGATTCTCGATTTTTATTCAAAATATCGATCAATTATGAAGTCTGAGAGAGGGATTATATTTTCCCCAGTTTATGGGGGGGGGGTGGATACTATCACAAAGAATTAACAAACAAAGAATGGGTTAAAACTATTAGATTTTAATTCTTAACTTTTTGTGTTTGATTAATATAAATTATAGAAATGAGTACTAATTTTTTTCACGAACTAACTCCCTTTACTACATTTAATGATTTGACCAAGGATATTCATTTCAGAGAATTGCCTTCAGATTGGTCAGTCATCATCACCGACATAAAGGGCTCAACGAAAGCCATCGCAGAGGGCCGCTACAAGGATGTTAATACCATTGGTGCCGCGACCATCGTAGTGACAAGAAAGGCTCTTCGAGGCAAAGATTTTCCTTTCGTGTTCGGCGGTGATGGCGCCACACTGCTCATACACAACAGCGATGTAGAGTTTGTCTGTGAAAGTCTGGCTGCTCTAAGGACGCTTTCGAATCAAACCCACGAATTGGACTTAAGAGTTGGTGTAGTCTCAATGCGAGAGCTGTACGATCAAGGGAGATCGCTACAAGTTGGAAAGTATGAAATTACCCCAGGAAGAAGCATTGCTATTATGAGAGGGGAAGGACTGTCATGTGCAGAAAGTTTAATCAAAAGTGAATCTGGAAAATATGAATCTAAAATCATGTCCAGAACGGAAGCCGATCTTTCTGGTTTGTCCTGTCGATGGAATCCGATACCCAGCCGAAAAGGAAAAATTTTCACTATCCTGGTTAGTTCTCGGAAAGATAAAAAAGTGTACGAAGATTTTTTACAAAGGCTTGAAGAAATCATCCCCACGGGCCTAGAAGAAGCAAATCCTACTCATGTTGACTTGGCTTCCTATAAGTCACTGGGGAAATTGCTATCAGACGAAAAAAAACTTCACCAGTCCACGTTTTCGAAATCCCACCTGCTGCGAGTCCTGGAGATTTTTTTTGCAGTCTTAGTTTTTAAGTATAAGTTCCCACCTTTGTTCTTCGACCCAGTAAAATATTCTCAATCAATGAGGACTCACTCAGATTTTCGGAAGTTTGATGGCGTTCTACGGATGGTTATCGACTGCAGCCAGAATCAGATCCAGGAAATCAAACGCGACCTTGAACAGAAGTATGAACGTAAAGATTTGTTTTACGGAACTTTTGAAACGGATCACTCTCTCATGACATGTTATGTGGATGCTCTAGGTCAGGGCCAGCATATTCATTTTATAGATGCCGAAAATGGAGGATATGCTGCTGCGGCCATCGGGCTTAAATTGCAAATGAAGCAAAATACTTAAATCTTACAAGTCCTTGAGACTTTTACTTTTTAACAGGCCTTTCCTTCTTCACTAGGTTGATGCTTGTTTTACGAATTGATGAATTAAGAAAAAGTACTCATGAGGCGAATATTTAACATTAGATAAATGAACGGAGAATGGATGTGAAAAAGTTTATTTTGGGATTAGCAGCTCTGGCCTCAATTTCTGCATTTGCTGCCATTAATGAAAGAATTTCAGATGCAAAGCAGAAGAGAATTGTTCATGTAGAATATCGCTGCGCTTTCGGAAACAATCTTGCAGAGTTAGATATGGACACACGCTTCGAAATTATTAAAAAAATCGACACACTCAAGGCAAGTCGAAGCAAAGATTATCCAAATGCCGAAGGTAAAATAATGCTCGTTACTGTTTCAGAACTGAAAGACAAGGCTACAGGGCGGATTTATCATATGAATGTTACGGATTCCGATGAATGGAGTCCTAATGATTTACGAGGCTGGATTGAAGATTTTACAGGAGTAGAAAGAAAAATCAAAGGTGCGGGAGCAGTGGTTGCAGAGATCAGTGACAACTACATAAATTGCTTACGCAATATTCCCTAGACATTGATGTGACTATTGAAGAGATGAACGAAGAAAAACCGCCCACAGTGCGAATATTTAACATTGGATTCTTTTCTAGTAGAATTTTCAGTTTCCCCAGTTCCACTACGTTGACCGAAGCGCGCATTAAAGATATTCTAAGATTGTATGAAAAATATCCTGGTTATTTTGAGATCCGTTGTCTTAGGGTTCCTGTTATCGAGTGTACTGTTCACTCACGCATGGGCATTTAAGGGTTACAAGCGATTTGATTACGGCATTGGTTTTGAGAATGTGCCTGATGCGTGCGTGGGAGACCCGAGGTTCTTGACGAAAACTCCGGAGGAACTTGGCGCTGAAAAGCAACCCGCTTATCAACTAAGATCAATCGATGGCCCAGCAAACCTTAGAGACGCTCCAGATGGGAAACTCATTGCTAGTTTTCCAAACCATTTTGATGTCTTGGTCGAAGCCCGCAAAGGTCAATGGTACTATGTGAGAGGGTATAATACCCGAACTTGTGAAAACGGTTGGACACATGAGAAAAATCTGAGGCCCGCTCCACCACCCAAAAATATACTCGACCAGCAAGAAAAAGCGTTGGTCGATAGCCTTGAGGACATCCTCATTGGCAAATGTAATGAAAAACATAAAACCATCACTCTAAAAAAAGATTGTACCTGCATTGGACATTACTTTATGGATGGTGGATCTGCTGATGAAGTTGAGCTTTTTAAACTTAAAGAGGGAAATGAATTAGGAAAGGATTGCAATCTTTGTAAGACAGGTGCGTCAAAGTGTGAATCAATATACTGTCCAAAGGATTGTATTGAAGCAAAAGATACGCAAAAGCTAACCATAAAAGCTCGAAAAGCCTTTTTAGAAGCCGAAGGAAGCAGAATCAAAAAAAGCCTCATGCCTACAGTTCCAGCTATACTTCTGAACGCTGTTTCTTCAAAATTTCCTCATTGGAGTCCAGTTATTTTTACTAACCGTAATGAATATTTTATTAAAGTTGACACCTATCTCTCAACACTTAATGCGGAATTTTTAGAACATGATCTGAAAAAAAAGAGAAGTGCAATAATTTTTTATGCAAACTCCGAAGATGTTGAAAAGACCGTCCCCACCATTGCTTTCGAGGGCAACGATGGAGTTAAATTTCAAAAATTTCCCTTCATAATCGAAGATAAAAAGCTAGATCCACTCAAAGAAATTTGCTTCGTTATGCGCAGTAGTTTTGTAAAGGTCATCGCAGTCACTTGGGATGCTAGAAATGCCGCTTTGGATGGTGGTCCAAGTATTTATCCTATGGCTGATCAGTCATTTTTAGTTGAACTCTCGAATACAAAAAACTTTCAGATAAATAAAAGTGAATTCGAAAAAATTCAGCGAGAGCACGAAAGTGGATTGAATGGATTGATCTTTACGCCGCCTGAGTCTATTCAGGTCAGCTGTTTCAAGCAGGTTTCAGATTCTTAAAAATCTAATGCGTATAGTGTTACGAGTGAAACATTTAAGTTGCTCAGTCTAAGTCACTAAGTAGATGAGCGGTCGTCGAATTTCAAATGTAAAGATTTCGTGAATAGGATGGTCTTGTTCACAAAGACAAAGAGAAAATAAATAACTAATGGATTAGATCCATTAATTAATGACCCCCCAATGATTATTGGAGAGAAACTGCTACTATATTATCGTTTTGGTTAAGCGATCGATAGCCCTGGTGTTCGGATCTACAAGAAAAAAAACAGGCGAAGTGAATCGCATTAGAATGTTGTTCAAATTATTGCCATTTTGCATTTCCACCTTCTAGCTGAGATATAAACATCTCCTCTGAAAATAAAATGTAAACACCCGGCCATTTTTGCTAAGCCTTAACTTAAATCAGTGATATAATTTTCTCATGATGCAAGATAAGGAAATTAAGGATTATGTAGCCAGGATCCAGCGGCATAGACTGGCCATTGGTCTAGGTCTAATAGTTTATATTATTTATATTTCCTTGATGCTGATTGAGTTAAATCGAAGCCTCAGGTTTCAGTGGCAACTTATGACCGGCTTCCTTCTTGGTGCTGGAGTTCTTGCTATAATTCATTTCAAGAGTAGAGTTCCTTCTTTGCCTGAGACACACTTTTTAGGAGTCTCTTTATGGCTCCCAATATCTTACAGAAGTTGCATTGAATTATTAAAAACAATTGCTCTGAGTTCATTTATTGCTGTCAGTATGTATTTACTACGGGAGAGCGAAGATTCTAGAATACGTGTAGTAGGATTTGTCATCTTTGAATCAATAATTACGACTGCCATCATTGCCTTGTTTACTAAGTATCGGTACCGTAATTCGGATCTGTTAAAGCTTTTCTTTTATGCTGCATTATGCTTTGCCACATTTTGGTTCCCGTTAAATTTAGACGCTCTTGCTTGGGCTGGGGCTGCTTTTTTCTTAATATTTTTTTTACAAGATTTCACGAGAATCTTCCTCAATCCTGTTTATTATGGACTTATATCTGATCCTTATATCGTCGAAAAAACAAGCGGACGAATCTTTGGCCCAGCATTTTCTCAAAACGCAGTTGTGGGAAAGGACGTTCGTGTTGAGACTGGAATTGAAGATGAAATTTCTGTTGAGTTTGATGAGGTATGGCAGTTTCCTACTCGCTATGTGGCCAAAAGAACATATTCAAAGGTCTATATAGCATCATTTAATTATGGTCGCGGTATCGTAGATGTCGCTTTCCCCCCACAATATAGGCAATGGTTTGAAGAACGATTTGTAATCCGTTGAGTTCAAAATAAATACAGTCAACTTGGTTAAAATCGCATACAAGTTATGTCGTAACAAAGTGCTGCACTTTCAGAAATATAAAGAAACCCTCGCTGAAACAATGGAAGATTCTTCTGAAACTCTAGTTCAAAATGTAAAATTTGTATTTAAAAGCAAAGACTTTCGATTCATTCCCCGGCACATGCTGGGGACCTTTTTCTAAAATATCCTCAGCTTTAGCATTAACTTCGCAAACTCCCATTACAAGCTAGAGTAACTGAAAACTTTGTAGATCGGAAAACGTTGAACTTCTTCGTTTAAATTATTTCCTCAGGCACTCAATGAAATATTCCTTATTGATTCGGCGGTTCCCCCATTCATCGGGAATCTACAATCTGAATCTCTCTGCATTATGCT
>JBBARF010000087.1:0-15711 GCA_040399925.1 Bacteriovoracaceae bacterium | reverse complement strand
TTTTTGGATTTATTGCCGGTCAAGATCTAGATTGGTGAGTTAATGGATCGCTTACTTTAAAACCACTGTCATGAAATGAATTAATGCCACCCAAATACTGAAATGATTAACAGCATTTCCACCACTGACACCTAAAAAATTTAACTTTGTTGAAAATAATCCAAAGCTGGCTTTGGCCAGCGGAAGTCCATCATAACTTCCCATATAGTCTGCTCCTATAAAAAATTGCTCAGCAAGCAAGGCAATGAGATAGCAGAAAGTAAGCTTCAAGCACTGTCTTTTATAGAAGAGATAATATATTAGGAATAGTCCTGCCCAATTAGGCTAGAAAGTGGAGTTAAACCAGACTAGGTTGGTCACACCAATTTTTTTTTCGTCCAACCAAGGTTTAACGGGATCTTGATTTGGTATGAAAAAATATATGCCACAGGTAAAGACATGCAAGAGAATGTATATAAGAGGAAAAATGCAAGGTTTATTAAATGACTTGATCAATTTAAGCATTTTTTAAAGTAATTCTAAATTTCAGAATACTCAATCTTCAAAAGGTGCCAGGTAGATCAATATTTCAAATAGCAAAAAAATGTAACCTATGACTCTGGAATGGACTAACGAGATTGGGATTTTTTTGACTGAAACTTCACGAAGATGGGCTTAAGAGACTTAAGGACAGATTTGAGTTCAAGCAATATCTTGAAATAAAGGATCATCCACTTCTGATCCATTAGCATAGATAGTTTCAGGATCAATATCGATACAACTAGATATATCGAAGTGTCCTCCGATATCCCAAGCAAGAGTTCCATTCATTACCGTACACTTTTCTATGAACACTCTAATGTCTGCAATTTTTTGAAATATGCCTTTTCCGATTAAATGAGAAACATCATAGAGCTTGATTCTGCCATCAGAAAAATAAACATAAGCTTTGAAATCGCTTGTCGGTATTACTTGAATGACTGTTTTCATTTAAAACCTCATTTCAAAGGATCAATTTTAGAAATTTCCCCATTCACTTTTGCAGATTCCCAATTAACTATTAATTCGTCCCGATGAATTTCACACCAGGCCAATACAAGCTTAAGTTGCTTGGTTGGTAGGGCACCTTTGATGACAACTGCATCTCTGATGGAAACGATGGATTTGAATTCTCCATACTCTGCATGAAAATGAGGAGGATTATGCTCATCCCAATACATCAAAATTTTAATTCCAAAAAACTCACTAATTGTCGGCACAACAAGTCCTTTTCAGCATGTAACTCAATTATACCATACATGCACCCAAAACAAAAAAGGCCATGAAAAATCATGGCCTTTGAGCTTGTTCAATTTTAATTGGGATCAAATTGAAATCATAAAAAAAGATGGTCGGGGTGATTGGATTCGAACCAACGACCACCTGCTCCCAAAGCAGATACGCTACCAGGCTGCGCTACACCCCGAACTCTTGAGTGAATATTTTTAAGGCTTCTTATGTGATTTGTCCATGCTTTCTTTAAAGAACTGCAAGGCCGCAAGACTCGCCTTGGCTCGATGCGAAAACTCGTTTTTCCATTCGGGAAGCTCAGCTAAACTCATGCCGTCCTCCTCCTTACGATCCGGAATAAAAATAGGATCGTAGCCGAATCCCTGATCACCTTTAAGCTCGTTTCCTATCTCCCCTTGGACTCTTCCTTCAAAGAAATAAACCTCATCAGGCGAAAGATAGAAGCAGAGAACACAGGTGAAATAAGCCGTTCGGGATGCATTCTTTTGAGACAACATTTTAAGGAGAAGCCGGCATTTATCAGCGTAGGACTTCAATTCTGGTGCAAAACGAGCACTCTTCACGCCTAAGATATCAGGCAGACCTTCCACCGTTAATCCCGAATCATCGGCGAGGGTGGGAATCTTATAAGTATCGTAATAGGCCTTGGCCTTTAAGAATGCATTTTCTGTATAGGTTTCCCCAGTCTCATCCACCTCAAGTGTTTGAGGAGAGGGAGAAAGATTCAGAGTTCCAGAGAAAAGTTCTTTAAACTCTTCGGCTTTGTGTGCATTCCCAGAGGCCAGGAGGAAATTCACTTAGAGTTTCTCGATAATAGCTTTCTGTTCTTTCATCACAACTTTTAATGCCGTTTGAGCACAGGCCAGAAGGGCATTGAGATGCTCCATTGAGAATGGTTCACCTTCTGCTGTTCCCTGAACTTCAACGAACTTTCCACTTCCGGTCATAACGATGTTCATATCTGTTCCACATGAAGAATCTTCTTCATAGTTAAGATCTGCAATAACCTCGTTATTTTTATTAATACCGATTGAAATAGCGGCAAGTGAATCTTTAATCGGATTCTGTTTCAGTAGACCATCTTTCATTAGTTTTTTTACTGCCATCTCCAGAGCGATGTAGGCACCTGAAATAGAAGTTGTACGAGTTCCACCATCAGCAACAATCACATCGCAGTCAAACATCAGTGTTCTTTCGCCCAAGAGAGACATATCTACGACTGAGCGAAGTGTGCGACCGATGAGACGTTGAATCTCCTGAGTGCGTCCTGAAGCCCCTTTTCTTTCACGATCTGATCTAGTATGAGTTGAAGAAGGCAACATCGCGTACTCAGCCGTCAGCCAACCTTGTCCTTTTCCTTTAAGAAAGGGAGGAACAGATTCCTGAACTGAAGCTGTTATATGAACTTTTGTATTACCGAATTCAGCAAGAACAGATCCATGGGCATAAGGATTAATGTTCGGAGTGAATTTGATAGGTCTTGGAGTTTCGCGTTTGATAAGTGAAGACATAAGGAACCTCGATGATTAAGCATGTACATGTAAGCGATTGTGATTCTACACAAAATCTTATTAAAGAACAATTAAGCGGTAAGACGGGTGCGCAGCATATTCTGGTAAGTTGCGAGAATCAAACTGCAGGCCGTGGTCGCGGCGAAAAATCGTGGTTAACAATGCCCGGTACGCTCTCATTTTCCCTCTCACTTACACCTCATTCGGTAACAAGTTTTACCGCGTTGGAACTTTCAGTTCTAGTAGCTCAATTCTTTGCCAAAAAAGGAAAAGAAATCAAACTGAAGTGGCCTAATGATCTTCTGATTGAAAATAAAAAATGCTGTGGAATTTTGGTTCAGAGTTCTCAGGATCAGATGTTCGCTGGCATTGGTATTAATCTTTTTTCTGAAAATGATGAATTTGGTGGAATCTATGAAACAGAATTTGAAATAGATAAAAAGTATTGGGCGGAAGAGATTGCTAAATTTATTTATGACCATCGTTTACCAGATACCATTAGTCTCAAACTAGCTTGGATGCAGGCCTGTTCTCATCTCTATCAAGAAGTCAGCATCCAGGAAGGTTCTGAAATTATCAAAGGAATCTTTGTTGGGGTTGGAGAGCATGGAGAAGCCCTGCTTAAAACTTCTGACGATATTAAAAGCATCTTCAACGGGACTTTGAGACTTAATTAGTTGTTGGAGTCGTTAATAATCTTCTGAGCGATTTTTCCCAATTCTTGTCGAATAAGGTTTTCGGCCAGATCAGGAATGACTTCCCATGAGATTTTCTCAACGTTCTGTTTGAACATCTCATCCATGTATTCTTTAACGTATTTCTTAACCATCTCTTCCATTTCTGAACGAAGATCCGCGGTTATTGCTTGTGCCGGAGCTGCAGCGTTGGCCTGATCTTGTGTATGCCCAAAAAGTTCCTGAGTGCTGTCACTCCAAGCTTGTACTTCTTTCTCATCGAGTGGCTTAAAAAGAGATTCATCAAAATCATTACGAGTGGGATGAAAGGTATTTTTCATATCATCGATTTTTGAAGAAACTTCTTTTTTTAATTCTTCAAACTCATCAACTTGCCAAAGATTCTCTTCAACTTCGTCTTTAATCTGATCTTCAATGCTCTTGATATCAGTTTCAATCTCAGAATTTATTCCATGTTCAATTTCAAAACCTTCAACTTGGTTGAATGTATCTATCGGAACAAGTTTAGAGTGTGGCTTATTTAGAGTGGGAAGAACTTCCAGATGGGGTTTTTGTGGTTCATCTAATGAAGGATAATCTAGATCATCATTATCAGGGAACTTGGTCTCAAATGTAGAAGCAGGAGCCGCAGACTTAGGAGCTTCGGGCTTAATTTCCCCAATTACAGGAGGAAGAAGTTCCGAAGGTGATTCAACCTGAGAAGTTGCGCTGATCACACCTGGAACATTAAAGCCCCAGTCTGAAATTTCCTGGTTTAATTTATTAATTTCAAACGGTCCCGTCTTATCAGCAGGTGCCGCAACAGAAAGATGATGTTCAGTTGTGTGACTGACCTGCCAATGATCTTCCTCTACATCAGGAATCACAGGACGAATTGGTTTTGCCTGAATATCAGGATATCTAATTTCTTCGGCACCAGCTGAATCAACCAGCTGCTTACAGATAGCTATGAATTTATTTGAATCGAATGGTTTTACAATTTTTTCTGAGGCTCCAGCTTTTTCCATGGCCGTATCATCAATCGTATCGAATGTCCCAAGAAGTAGAAGGACCTTAGTCGAAGGAGAAACAGATTTTATTTTTGTCGTGAGTTCGTAGCCAGTGTATTTATCTGAAAGATTGAAATCGAGGAAGACAACTTTCGGTTGTACCTGAGAAAGTTTCTGGAAGAGCTCTTCTTCACTAGAGCAATCGACGATGTCGTATGGCTGGTTGGCCAATGTGATTTTAATGACTTTTTGAATCGTCAAACTATCGTCTGCCAATAAGACTGTGTGATTCATCCCTGAATTCTCCTCTATCTATGAAAATTATAGAGGGCGTCGAAACAGTCTGTGAACGAAAAAAAGCTTAAAACTCGAGAATCATTGCGGTTTGATTATCCAGGTTGCCCCGAGAATTGGATAGTTTTAGTAAGCTATTCACTCTTTCTTGAGCATCCGGTGCTGATTTGTTGAGCGCATAGAGCAGCTCATCCTCATTAACATTGGCATAGACCCCATCAGTGAGAAGGATGATTTTGTCGCCTTCAGAGAGTCGAACTTCTCTTAATTGAAAGCCCAATTCCGGGTACATTCCGAACGCTGTCATAGGAGAAGTCCTGAATCTTGGATCGAACTGATCTTTGGCAAGATATTGAAAGGTATCTTCGGTAATGAGCTTGGAAAGCTTCCCATTTCTGAAATGGTAAGCACAACATCCCCCCACTCCAACCAGGACCATGACACTTTCCGCCCTGACCGCAACAATCGCTGAAGCTCCTGCTTTTTGATTGATGGGCTTATCTACATTATCTTTAAGTAAGTTCTGATGAGCATTGATCATCGAATTTAAGATGGCATTGCCTTCCAGAAGATTTCTTGGGTTGTAGTATAGGGGCATTGTTGCGTTGGGATCATCTGAGATCTGGGTATAGAAATTTTTTATTTCATTTTTCAGTCTATCAACTGCCTTATCTCCTACGCCTGATCCACCAAATCCGTCTAAGACAACATAGAGATCGTTTTCAAAATCAAAATCATAGGCATCTTCATTGACCTGAAGATAAGGGCCTTGATCAGTTTTAGCGGCATATGATTTAAGTCTCATTCTTACTCCAGATAATCTTTTAATTTGTCGGTAGCTTTTTTATAATACTCACTATCCGTTGGAGAAACCTGCTGCACTTCCTGAAACTTTTCTTTGGCATCATTAAAGAGACTTAGAGATTCCGCAATAATGGCTTCACGGTAAATCCGCTTAGACTTACCTTCAAGTTGCGCTTTGATATCATCTATCTCATTCAGAGATTCAGCATTAGTCGGTTCAACTTTTAAGACCTCTAAATAGGCTTCATAGGCCGATTTTAAATCTTGACCCTCTTTAAGAGATCTGGCCTTACCAAGAAGCGGACCTAGATCGGAGGCGAGTTGAGTTTTTGCATCACTCAACATATCACTTCCTTCTTTTACTAAATCTTCGTCAGTTCCTTTACGGCGTAAAAATTCTTCTAGTTTTAAAATCGCCCGGTACCACTCTTTCTTAAGATAAAAAGTTTTACCTGGGTTGAGAGCATCAACCATCCCTTTACGAGCAGCTTCTTTAGCGGCGATTTCGAGTTTCTTGCGATTCTCTTCTTGCTGCCAATTTTCTATTTCCATTTTAAGCTGTTGAACTTCGATATTCTCCGGATCTTTTTCAGTGATCTGAGCAAAATAGCTTTCCGCTACTCCTACCTGACGTTCTTTAACTGCTTCTCTCGCCTTAACAAGTAATTCTTCGATAATTTTTTTAGTTTTTAAACGTTCTTCTTCGGCACGTTTTTCAGCTTCAAGTTCTGAGATCTTTTTCAAACTCGCTGTCGTCTGTTCGAGATAGCTCATGGTCTTTTTATAAGTAGGATCGATACTTTTTACCATTTCAAACTGCGCGAGGGCTTCGTTATACTTACCTTGTTCAAAATAATCGACACCTAACTCATAAGAAGTATTTCTTCTTTCAGTCTGTTCTTTTGATAATTGAAGAACTTTCTGAGCATTCGCATCAGTAACTTTAGTTTCTGCATTGGGCTTGACCGCCACCTGTTCTGGCTCACCACTATCAAGGAAAAACCAAAGTGCTCCTACTGCAACCGTTGTGTAAATAATTTTTTGTTTAGTATTAAGTTTTTTCCAGAATCTTTTTATAGGACTAGTCTCAACTGGCGCGCTCGAATCGAAAGCTAAACCTTCTTCATCGCTCATCTCTTCTTCAAGAATTTCTTCCGTTTCAATAGTCTGCCCAGCTTCTACCGGCATTAAACGGTCAGACTCAGCATCTAAAAGATCTGAACGAACTTCCAGTGTAAAGCTTGTACTGCCAATAACAAATTCATCACCTGCAATGAGCACAGCTTTATTGATTCGCTCACCGTTGAGAATCGTTCCGTTGGAAGAATTTAAATCTTCCAGAGAAATCTCAATGTTGTTTTTTCTGATAACTGCATGTACGGTTGAAACTTCAGGATCATCTAAAAGGATCTGACATTTTTTAGATTCACGCCCGATAAAGATTTCTGCCTGATCCATTTGGTATCGATCATAAGGCGCATGCTCACCGAAAAGAGTGAGTTGATAATTAACAAAGGCTTTGAAGACTCTTGTGCTTTCATCAGCAACCGGTGAGTTATCAAATCCGTCCTGAACTTCTTCTAGCGCTCCACCTTCAAATTGACTATCCTCTCCAGTGAGTTCAGAAGAAGATTCCGCGGAACTTTCTGATTCAGTATCAGTGCTCTCACTATCATTAAAGTCATCATTCAGGGACTCTTCCCCGGGTGAATCATCAGCATCAAATACTTCCTCGACTGTTACCTGCGCAGCTGGCGCACTTTTGGCCTTAGGTGCCTGACTCTTAGGAATAGCGACAGTAGATTCTTGAGGTTCAAGAGTGTGGACCGGATCGTAATCAAAAAGAGGAGTAGCGACTCTCTCTTTTACTAAAGAGGTCGTCGTTTGACCTATGCTGCCCGAGATATCTGAAACAATAATGGAATAGATTCCACATTTAATTTCGTCGTTGTTATTAACCGGAGATTTTGTGACCAACGAACCGTTTAAGCTTACAACTCCCAGATTAGTAAGTTTTTCGGCATACCAGTACGCGTCTTCGTTCTTCACAACAAGATGGTGCCGAGAAATAAGAGGATCATCGATCTTCACATGACAATCGTCTGATCTTCCAATAAAAATTTCGTAAGGTTCATTAAGATCTGGTATCTCTACCAGAACCTCATTGATCGGTACGTTGTTTCTTAAGACAGTTAGTTTCACCTGGTTCTAATCCTAGTTTCGCTTCAAGTTCATTAATCTTTTCTACTGCTTTTTTATATCGAGGATCTTCAGGAACACTATATAAAAGTCTAATAATTGAACAATAAGAAATAATCGCGCTTTGGTATTTTAAAGATTCTTCATCACGCATAGATTTAGCATTGGAAGCTTCAATCGCCCCATCCAGATCTTCTTTCGTTTTACGAAGATAATGCTCGGCCTGAGCATCGCCAGGGGACATAATTAGGGCCAGCGTAAATTCATGAATAGCTCGAAAATAGTTTCCTTCACGGTACTCTCTTAAGCCACGCTGGTAAATAACCTCAAGACTTTTCTTAACCACTTTATCTTCATTGGCCTGCCTTTTCTTCAAAGCAGTAATGTACTCATTAGAAACTTCGTTCATATTTCTTGTAGGAATTCTTTCCTTCGTTTTGTCGGGTTGTTTATCATCTTCCATCAACCATAGACCAGCGAGAACGGCCCCTAAAAAAAGCATAGGCAGCATGGGCTTTTTACCCTGCTTAGGTTCGTCTGTATCTTCTTTGATCACTTTATCTTTTGAAGCAACTTCAACCTTCGCAAATTTAAAAACAGAATGACCCACAATCAACTTATCTGATTCAATAAGTTGGGTCTGGGTGATTTTTCTATCATTCACCATTACGCCATTTTGAGATCCAAGATCGGTAACAACCCAATTTTCCCCCACACGAGAAATCTCGGCGTGTTCACGACTAGCTTTGTTATCAATCAACTTAATATCAGCTTTTTCTGAACGACCTATAATAATTCGATTTCCTACAAGAACGTAGGATTCACCTTTGTTTGACCCCGTCAGACAGACTAACCGGTAATAAGTTCCGGCTTCCTTCGGTGATTCAAAATGTTTGAGAACGAGAACATTTCTGTTCATTATTCATTTCTCACAAATGTTATATAAAATGCTTTCGCAAACTTATCTTTTCCGATCAATGAAACAATATTGATAGCAATGTCTTTCCCACCAATTTCGTAAGAATCTTTTTGGTTACTCCCATCGTTATTGGCAGATCTATCACAGAGGTCGATAACAGTGGCTGCAAATCCCTGGTCTCGGGCCGTATCAAGCAGACTTTGACCTGCCGAAGCGTTTTCTCTGAGACCAATCAAATCCTCAGCTTCATGATTTAAATGCTGAATTACTTTTTCAGAATTAAGAATCATGACTGGTCCCTGTGCGCCCGTCATGAATTCTTTAAGGGATCTAACGTATGCCGCATCATCCTCAATATTCTGGACTTCATTTACGCCATCATTTTGTAGTTCTTTTAGCCTCGTCAAAAGACTATTGATGGTATTTCTCAGTGGATGAATTTCTCTAAACATCGTTTTAGAATCAAGCTCTTTCTGTCGACCCCTAAGAACCCTTTCAATCTGTATTCGCAATTCATCCAATGGTCGGGTTGTCATGTAATAGACAATTCCAAAAAAGAGGATGGCTACCATAGCTGATATACTTAGAGACTCGAGATAGGCTTTGGAATTATTGGAAGCTTCTGTAGCAAGGGATGAGGGAGAGAAGGAAATCGTAATAATCGCGACAATGGTATCTCGTCCCAATGTCTTATCATGTGCCTTAATTGCGCGGGCAATACCAATAGTCGAAGAATCAAGTAATTCTAAATAATCACGATCCTGATTTTTTTCAATTTTATAAAATCGCTGCGCATTCACAGAGAATGGATCATTCACAATATTGTTTAATTCAGTCATAGGACGATAAACTCTTCCATCTAAATCGAACAGTTTATAGCCAACCACGCCTTCGGCATCAGATCCTTCAAGAAATCCTGTATAGACCTGATCAAGATTTTTTTCACGCAAGTTTACGTTGTTAAGTCTATCTACTTCAGCGGCGTACTGCTTACCACGAAGGGCAATCTCTTTAACAAGTAGATCTTTACTATCTCTGAGAACGGGAAGAATCGTCAGAGTAATATTGATCACAATAAAGACAAAGAGAAGGATCCCAACGAGAGCTGACCACTCATACTGTTCATTAAAACTATAAACAATAGGCATAAGCTTATGTTTAAAAAACCAAATTGGCTTACCAATGAGACTTGCCGGCATGGGTTCAACTTGTTCTAAGTCATCATACGAGTCATCATTCTCGCCACTCTTCATGACTTTTTTCTTAACAATGACCTTTTTTTCTAAAACGTAAACAACCTGAAGTATGACATTGGGAAGAGCAATCTTGTCACCATCATTTAACGTAATTTTTTTAATAATCTTGCCGTTAACGATAGTTCCGTTCGAACTACCCATATCCTGAGCGAAAGCCGTGTCTCCATTGACTGTGATCTGAAGATGCTTTTTGGAAATACCTTCAGTAGTAATAACATGATCACATTCAGCAGCACGACCGATGGTATTTTCACCGTCATTTAGGACATATTCTTTTCCACGGAGTTTACCTCCGACTGCAACGAGCTTAAACATCTCTGACCTCCAGAACTTGTCCTTCTTGAAGATCCGAGGGAAGTTTTCCTGTAGGAAGTTCTAAAACCTGATCAGCTTTTAAATAGATCCAGGTCAATCTCCAGGGTTTCAAATCCCGAATAATTTTTACTACAATCCCCTTATTCGACAAGAAAACAACATCCAAAGAAAAGCGCATGAAGAAAGTATGGATTGATCGACAAGGATCGATCAAAATCCCTTCATAATCCTGAGGAATCGTTTTAAACATATAACCCATTAAACGAGACCATGGTGTATCCGCGATAAGAATATTTGAAACCAAAAGTTTTTGTTCATACATGATAGTTTTTCTCATAAACCTGGTCCTTGCATCATCTTAAGAACCATCGGAGCAAAGATCGCCACTAGAACCGCTGGAAGGATAAAAAGGATCATCGGGATAAGAATTTTAGTCGCCGCAGTAGCACCCTGTTGTTCTGCTCTGGCCGAACGTTTCACCCGCAGTTCGGTTGATAACTGTTTTAAAATTGGGCCAATAGAAGCACCGACTGAATCGGCTGCAATAAGTGTGGCGCAGAAAGAGTTAATTTCAATAATATTTACTCTCCACCCGAGCTGTCTTAAACCTTCAGCACGTGATGAACCAATCTTAGTTTCTTTAATCAGTGTTTCAAACTCATCATTTAGTGAGCTTGGTGGGGCCTTATCAATCACTCGTTGAATGGCGGCCATAAAATCCAAACCGGCCTCAACTGAAAGGGCCAACATATCGACAATGAAGGGCATTGCCCGCAGGATTTCTTCTTTGCGTTTATTAATTAATCCGTTCACCCAAATATTGGGATAGAAATAACCAACAATCGCCATCACGGGAGTAATTGAAAGAGGCCAGGTCTCTTCCATGATCCATCTCACCATGAGAAATGCAAATGGCCCACCAATGATCATGAATAATTTAAGTGCCACAAACTCTTCAGGAGATACTTCTTTAGTGAGTCCGGCATTTGCCAATTTTTGTCGGTACTTAGTTCGCAGGCCTTGTTTATTTTTTGAACCCTGAACCAGCGGAACAAAATAACGTTTATAAAATGGTTTTGTAATTTTAATAAAGAAGAATGAATTTTTACCCTTGGTCGAGTTCTCTGCTTCTTCCAGTGCTTCCTGGGTTTTATGTTTATCCTGATCTTCTAGGAATACGCGGACAATGAGAAAGATCGCAATAAAGACAAGAATTAACGGTGAATAGAAAAGAAGCGCGTTTTCATTTTTCCAACCCGCATCTGACACTCCCTGCCTGAAGCCTGCAATAGAGGCCCCAGCGGTAAGCACTAATTCACACTGCTGTTTCTCAGTTCGTCTAAGTTCAAGTGCAGATAATCCATCACGATCTAAATAGATATGCTGAGTAAGCCAATTATTCTTTTCAGGACTGATAGTGATTGAAGAGTTAGGAACAAAAGTTTTTTCTCCCCCGAAAGTTACGGCATCTAGATAAAGCGTGCACTCATCTTTAGCAACGAAAGATGAAATAACTCTAAGCTTTCCTAAATTTCCATCAGGAGTCTTATAAAAATAAATACTTCCTTCGGTCATCGAAGCCAGAGCAATGCCCGGATTTTTTTCAGAAGAACTTTTATATTTTAAATTTACGCTTTGAATACAATCAGTTGTGATTTGCGAAAATTCTTTTGGACATGCTGATTGCGCGCTGGCCGAAAGACTCAGTATGAGAATTGTAAAAAAGAGAACAATGCTAGTGGCCCGCATAATCGTAAGTTAACCCCGTAGAAAGAGATCTTATTTAAGATTAACAAAAAAGGGCTAAGCGTTGGGAATTTCAGATAAATGGGAAAAAATGTCCAGTAACTAAACTTTTCCAGTCAGGAAACTCTGGTATTGATCTATGATCTTTTTACCGTCGGGAGAATTAAAAGAATCAGCTATTTTGGGAATGTAGATCGGCGTATAGCTCGAGAGGAATTCTTTCTTACATTTTTCTACCCGTTGAAGTTTTTCAACCAGGGCTTCTTTTTTTATCGTGCGTTTTTTAACGGCTTCACGGGTTGCCTTCAGCGCTTTATCGGCATCATCCATGAAACGATACAAAAGCATGTCGGTTCCAGCATTCAACGCCATCACAGCGGTTTGTTCTATAGTATATTTATCAGCTATAGCCTTCATCTCCATATCATCTGTGATCACAATTTTAGTGAACTTGGTTTCACTACGGAGAAATTCATAGGCCTTACGGCTGAGGCTGGTTGGGAGTTTATCATCGAGAGCATCCACCATAAGGTGAGCCATCATCATAAATTCAACCCGCGATTTTGAAGCCTTGATGAAAGGAATCATTTCACGTTTTTTGAGTTCCTGAAGAGTTGTTTTAACTAAAGGCAAATCAAAGTGAGAATCTTGGGTGGTACTTCCATGACCCGGGAAATGTTTGGCACAAGAAAGTAAACCGCTTGTCTGAAGACCACGAATAGCAGCACTGATATATTTCTCAACAGTTTCCGCATCTGAACCGTAAGCTCGGTCACCAATGACTTTATTCTCGGGATTAGTAAGAATGTCACACACCGGAGAAAAGCTCAGATTGATTCCACATGCCGCCAGTTCTTTGGCAATAATTTGATGAACTTCAAAAACAAGTTTCGGAGAATCCATTCGTGCTAAATCCAGCATCGATGGAAATTGTGAGAAATGCGTTTTGAATCTTTGAACTCTCCCACCTTCCTGATCAACAGAGATGAAAAGTGGATATTCGTCGCGAAGCTTTTGGATTGAATTTACTAATTCAGCTAACTGAGCCGGATCCTGAAAATTGTGACTGAAAAGGATAATGCCACCCAGTTTTTCATTCTTAATAAAAGTCACCTCTTCTGCTGTAAGAGAAAGACCTTTAATTCCTGAAATAATGAGTTGCCCGTAATTATCCAACTTCTTCTCCTCTACTCGTCATCGTTTGTCACTTCCTGCCCCGGTGGAACAACCGTGATCCCCTGAGCAATCCAAGATATTTTAACCAATTCATAGGATTTTGAGAAATGATACAGGATGATCTGATTATTTACTTCAACCAAAAATCGATAATGGCCCTGATCGATGGTTTCGAACTTAACCGTCGCAGATGCAAAAAGTTCCTTGCCTACATCGGCGTACTGTTCCTGAGTGTAAGGGAAGGAATCCCAGATAATATAGAAGCCTTCATCCGTTTCGGGATTTTTCTGAGCTCGGCTCAGCAGTTGAGTATGATAAAGACACTCTGGTATTTGAGAAAAAAAGCAAAATTGGGTCGCATGGGGAACCGGAATATCCTGAGTTCCATTCCATTTAGCTTCCGGAGAAGTCATGGTAACAGTCATCGATTTTTTCTTAGAATTGAGGCGCATCTTGGATTCGTACTTTTTTCCTTCAAGCCAAACCACAAAATCAGATCCATGTGGTCTCATGATGATGGATCTGCCACGATCACCTTTCACCGTACCCAGTTGAGAAACGGTGACTGTTTTTTCAACGATTTTAGCCGCTCCACCCTTTTTAGTGGCAAGAACTGTCCGCGTGATCATTTTATTCTCTACACCTTTATTCTCTCTGACGAATTGATACTGACCGGTAACATCGGTTAGTGAGTAACCAATTTTTCCGTCTTTAGGAGTACCAGGTGCGAGAGTGCTACAGCCACTCAAAGAAATAAGGAATAAAAGAATGAGGCTCTTCACTTGATTAAATTCTCGAAGTCTTTAGTTGGACTATTGTCTCTCAGAAGCTTATTGATTTTTCCGCCGAGTTTTTCATCCAGAACAGTGGGGACGTTGGTAAAAATAATTCCAAGTTTATATTTCTTTATCTTCTTGTCACTGCCGATGAACTCAACCTTGTATACGACCTTGGCTTCAGGAATTGTAATTTTCTCGTCCTGAAAATCAATGACGACATTGTGGTAAATAGTATCTTTCGCAAAGTAGGGATTTTCTAATTCGCCGATGTGGATTCCCATACCTGTTGTTGAGATGTCCTGAATTCTGAGACGAAGATTTTGTGAGTCGTCGTCTTTATTTTCCACCATTTTGATGAAACTTTTAAAAAGACCGGTTTGACTGGTTTTCGTTTTTAAATTGACGACTTTTCCACCTTCATAGGTTTCACCCAAATCGAACTCGGCATTAATGTTAAACATGGGATAAGTCATGAGGCGATAGCTATTACGTTTCTCAGATTTAAAGAGATCTCCACTAAACTGGAGAACACTGTGCTCGCCTAGAGCTGTCTGAAACACTACTTCAGAGAAGTAATACATCCCTCTCAGTTCAAATGAGCAGAGAATCTTTGTACCAATCAGAAAAGTTTTTTCTTTGGAGTCTAAAACTATTTCAATTCGATCTTTATGAAAATCGGAAGCCTTGAAGGTGAGCTTGTTTGATTGACCTTTGATCCACACAGTAAGCTCACTCTTAGAAGAACCAAGCAGCCCAAGACGGCTGATTTTTTCTTCCAGTGTAAGCTTACTGAAGAAGGTCTGTGACATTAGCTAAGAGTTGTAACCTGGCGAAGGAGCGTTAATGACTCTAAAGCCATTCCACAACCACGGACTACACAAGTCAGCGGATCTTCTGCCAGAGACACAGGAAGACCTGTTTTCTCTTTAATGAGGATATCAAGGTTAGCGAGAAGCGATCCACCACCAGCAAGAATAATACCGTTATCCACAATATCAGCAGCAAGTTCAGGAGGAGTTTTTTCGAGTGAAATTTTGATGGCTTCAACCACTTCAGAAATAGGATCTGCAAGAGCTTCACGAATCTCATCAGAAGTTACTTCGATTGTTTTAGGAGCACCCGCAATCAAGTCGCGCCCCTTGACTTCATAAGTCTTAACTTCATCATCGAAAGGATAAGCATTACCGATTGAGATTTTGATCATCTCTGCAGTTCTTTCCCCAATGAGAAGAGAATATTTTTTCTTGATATATGAAACAATCGCTTCATCAAATTTGTCACCAGCAACACGAACTGATTTAGAGTAAACGATACCACCGAGAGAGATGACAGCAACTTCAGTTGTACCACCACCGATATCAACGATCATGTTCCCAGATGGGTCAGTAATCGGAAGGCCCGCACCGATAGCAGCTGCCATTGGTTCTTCAATCAAATAAACTTCACGAGCTCCAGCTTGTTCAGCTGACTCTTTCACTGCACGTTTTTCAACCTGCGTGATCCCGAAAGGAATACAGATAATGATTCTTGGTTTAATAAGTTTTGATCCATTCAATGATTTCTGGATGAAATATTTGAGCATCGCTTGAGTGACTTCAAAGTCAGCGATAACTCCGTCTTTCATCGGACGAATAGCTTTAATTGATCCAGGAGTTCTTCCCAACATCTCTTTAGCTTCTTTACCAACTGGCTTGCTCTCATTTTTATGTTGCTGTGCTGCCATGTTTATATGCTTGATATGCCTCCTTCCTTGATCACG
>JBBARF010000086.1:0-16028 GCA_040399925.1 Bacteriovoracaceae bacterium | reverse complement strand
TTCATTTTATATTCGTGATTCATTCGGGGTAAAAGTCGAAGTCCGTGACTATGATTGGTTCCGCGTTAAGGGAAATGCTGCCTTCGTGGTAAAACCGCTTTAATAACGCACTTCTCAGTCTTCTTTTCTCCTCCATTTTCGATTACTCTAGTACCCAAAAAACATTCTAAGGGTATTTCATGGATTACAACTTTTCCGAGCTCGAACCTAAATGGCAAAAATATTGGGACGAGCATAAAACTTTTAAAACAGAAATTGATACGACTAAGCCCAAGTACTATGTGCTCGATATGTTTCCTTACCCGTCTGGTGCAGGACTTCACGTAGGTCACCCGGAAGGTTATACAGCGACAGATATTATTGCCCGCTATAAACGCGCCAAGGGCTTCAATGTTCTTCACCCAATGGGTTGGGATTCATTTGGATTGCCGGCCGAAAACCATGCCATGAAAACGGGTGTTCACCCAAATATCACGACGGACGAAAATATTCAGACATTTAAACGTCAGTTGAAATCTCTGGGGTTCTCATACGACTGGGAACGTGAAGTCGCGACTTCACATATTGATTACTATAAGTGGACTCAATGGATTTTTGTTCAGTTGTATAACAAAGGTCTCGCCTACGAATCTCACATGATGGTGAACTGGTGCCCGAATCTTAAAACTGTTCTCGCTAATGAAGAAGTTATCGGCGGAAAATCTGAAGTTGGTGGTCATCCAGTTATTCGTAAACCGATGAAGCAGTGGATGCTTAAAATTACGGAATATGCAGAAAGACTCCTTCAGGACCTTGATCTTCTGGACTGGCCTGAATCGGTCAAAGAAATGCAACGAGTGTGGATTGGAAAATCTGAAGGTGCGATCATCAAGTTTAAAGTTGATGGTTCAACAGATGAAATTGAAGTCTTCACTTCTCGTCCGGATACTCTTTTTGGAGCAACCTACATGGTTCTTGCTCCAGAGCACGCGCTGGTTGATAAAATAACAACAGCTGCTCATAAGGCCGAGATTGCAAAATACCGAGAAGTAACTTCGCTTAAATCAGATCTTGAAAGAACCGAACTCAACAAAGATAAATCAGGAGCTCTCACTGGAGCTTTCGCGATTAATCCCGCCAATGGTCAGAAAATACCGGTTTATATTGCCGACTACGTTCTCAATACCTACGGCACAGGAGCGATTATGTCTGTTCCTGCTCACGATGACCGTGACTGGGAATTTGCTAAGAAGTTCAATCTTCCAATACTTGAAGTACTTAAGGGTGGAAATGTTAATGAAGCTGCTTTCACAGAAGATGGCGAGCATATCAATTCTGATTTTTTAAATGGCACGAATAAAGTTGAAGGGATCAAAAAGATGATCTCGTGGCTGGAAGACAAAAAACTCGGTACAAAAAAAATCAATTATAAACTACGTGACTGGCTTTTCTCTCGTCAGCGCTACTGGGGTGAGCCGTTCCCGATTATTAAATTCGAAGATGGCACAGTTCGCTGTCTGGATGTAGATGAGCTTCCCTTGGCACTTCCACCAATTGAAAAATACGAACCGGCCGGTACCGGAGAATCGCCACTGGCGACTCTGACTGATTGGGTAAATGTTCTTGATCCAAAAACAGGCAAGAAGGGTAAACGCGAAACTAATACTATGCCTCAGTGGGCCGGATCTTGTTGGTACTACCTACGTTTCTGTGACCCACAAAATAAACAGAAGCCGTGGGATTCAAAAATTGAAAATTACTGGATGCCAGTTGATCTTTATATCGGTGGTGCTGAGCACGCGGTTCTTCACCTTCTCTATTCTCGTTTCTGGCACAAGGTTCTTTATGACCTTGGACTCGTTTCAACCAAAGAACCGTTCCATAAATTGGTCAACCAAGGAATGATCCTTGGTGAAGATGGCGAGAAGATGAGTAAGTCTCGCGGTAATGTCATTAATCCAGACGTTGTAGTAAAAGAGTACGGCGCCGATTCACTTCGTCTCTACGAAATGTTCATGGGGCCTCTGGATAAAGTGAAGCCTTGGTCGATGAAGGGAGTCTTGGGAGTTTCAAACTTCCTTACTCGTGCTCACCGGTTTCTCATGAATAAAGATCATTATGTTGAGACTGAAGATGCCTCAAACATCAAAGAGCTACATAAGACGATTAAAAAAGTGACTGAGGATATTGAGAATCTACGTTTTAATACGGGAATTTCTCAGATGATGATGTTCATCAATCACATTTATAAGACTGGAAAAGTGACAAAGGCCTCTGCCGGAACGTTTACGACTTTATTAGCACCTTATGCCCCTCACCTTGCTGAAGAACTCTGGCAACACCTGGGCCACACTAAGTCTGTATCGCTCGAGAAATGGCCGACGTTTGATCCCGCCATCCTCGTGGAAGACACCATTACTCTTGCCGTTCAGGTCAATGGGAAGACCCGTGGAACCTTTGATGTGGCGGTGGATATTACGAAGGAAGATTTCATGGCGTTGGTGAAGGCCGACGAAAAAATCGCCAAGTACTTAACCGGGACAATTATTAAAGAGATTTATGTTCCAGGGAAGATTTGTAATTTCGTTGTTAAAGAATAATTAGTCGATATTTTCGAGATGCACGAAGGCCGCACCAGGACTTTCGTGCTCGAAAACTTTGATTTGTTTTCGGCATTGGTCAGTTAATTCTTCGGCATCTTTTTCATCCTTCACGACAAAATAGCGAATACAAGAAACACCACAGTTTGATTTATCATAAAGTCTCTGAAGACCCACATCAGTCATATTGGTGTAGTCATGCCCCAGTGTACTCCAGCCGTCCACGTAGAGATCATCGATATGCGAAGCATTTTTACTCATATTATTTTGAGAATCAAAATCTTTCCAGAAGCTAGAATTTTCTTTGCTAGAGTAATTTACAAAGTAAACACTCGAGATAAGTCGGCTTGGTTTCCCGCCATCTCTTGATTTACCAAGAATCAAAACCCGTTTAATAGAATCATGGTCAAGCTTGATGTACTGAGATTCGTTTTTCCAGTTCCAGTCTTTCCATGCGAACTTTTTATACACAAATTCATAGCCACGATTTCCATTCTTCTGCGGCTTCAGCACGTAAGAGCACATCAAGAGGCCATGATCTTCGTATGTTTCACTGATAGGCATCTTACCGTGGGAACAGGAGGCCAGGATGAATAATAGTAAAAGAACTCTCATGCAGATCATTGTGCATGAGAATCAAGTTCCTACATACTATCAATAAATTAGATCAGAGGGGGTGACCAGGAAACGGGGCATGAGTGTCGTACTATAGACCCAGAGGAATAGGCTAGACCCTCAGAAAGATAAGGGCCCTTTACAGAACTTCAGTTAGTTGTTGGGAATTTAGATCGCGGGAGCTTCTTTAGGTGAGAAGCGGAATTCGCAAGACGTTTTTTTACAAACAATCATGAAACGGAAAAGGTTTTTATAATCACCTTCAAAGGCCTGACCATAAACTCTTTCATTGGAATACGACTTGCGAGTAGTAGTTCCATAAGAAATGGCATCAAACATTTCGCTCACTCGTGATTTCTGAGTCAGCTTAATGAGATACTCATCACCGCGAAGATCAGCTTTGTCGCTCACACTCACTTTGCACTTTTTATAAGTCGGGATCGTTGAACCAGCATAATAATCAGCGCTGCAAACAATGGCGAAAAGAGAAGTTGCGTCCGGATAGCGTGTCGTTTTACGAACGAAATCATTTTCTTGAGAAGATGCAATCAGGGCAGTTGGAATTTTTCTTAACAGAGTTTCTAGTTTTGATTGGTCAAATTCATCGACTGGTATTTCTACTGCCATTGCATTAACTGAAAATAAAATTAAGAGGAAAAGTTCTTTCATGGAAATAATGTCACAAATCTGTTCAGCAAGGTCAACCCAAGGCCTGATAAGACAGGAATTGTTAAGTTATCATCTATATTGAAAGCCGAAACCAGTTCTGAAAGACTTCCTATTAATCCTGCAACGATAGAGAAAATCAAAATATGGGTACCAATCGTTGAAGTGTTCATGGCATAGAACAAAGTGATCAGGTAGCAGGTAAAAAATCCAGCGACAGCACCCTGAAGGGATTTGTTCGGCATGATTTTGTCTTTTCCGTACAACACGCCAAAAAATGACGACATCGGATCAGAGAAAACAAGAAACATAATAGAAAGAATAGCGATGTCTTTGCGGTACATGAAAAGAGAAAGGGAAATTCCTAGAGCATAAAAAGGAAGTCCGCTTACGCCTTCTCTTTCAGAGCGCCGCATCAAGGGTCCCATAAACTTTAAAACCAGTTTGTTCATGAAAGGTAGTCGGGCACGGCAAATATCAACCATAAATCCTGTAGAGGCGATAGCAAGGGCAATGAAGCCCCAAAACTGAGCATCTTGATCTGATTTGAGGAATAAAAAGAGCGCTAAGGATCCTGTTGCGATATGCCAAACTTTGCGCAGGATATGCAGGTCAGAACGCTTATGAAGAACTTTATCGAATGAAGAATCGTAATTAGGGCTCTGAGATTGCGACATCGCTACTCCTCGGCTTGAGAGAGATAAATAAAATCTCTCGATTAATAACAGGAAACAAATTTAAACCAATGTAATGGATCAAAAAGCCCAAGTCTACCCTCTGAGTAAAAATGCTCAAATAAAAGCGTTATCTCTAAGAAATCATTATGGATTTGGCTTCCCAAAGAGAGGGTCCCCTCCGTATAATTTTAAGCATGGGAATCACAATGATTAATCACGAAGACGATACAAGTTTACCCGCTGGGAATATGAAAAAAATCTGGGCGATCGGCGGTGGTAAGGGTGGAGTGGGAAAAAGTTTAGTTTCGGCCAACGTTGCTATTTGTTTAGCACTCATGGGAAACAAAGTGGTTGCAGTTGACCTCGATCTTGGTGGAGCAAATTTGCACACCTGTCTTGGACTTCCGATTCCTCAAACAACTCTCTCAGATTACATTTCAAAAAAAGTAACAAACTTTGAAGACCTCTTAGTTGCTACTCCTATTCAAAATTTAAAAATTATCAGTGGTGCTCAAGATGAACTGGGCATGGCGAATCTCAAGCACATGCACAAGAATCAAATTATCCGCAAGCTTCATGAGCTTGATGCTGATTACATTCTTTTTGATCTTGGAGCGGGAACAGCTTTCAACACAATTGATTTTTTCATCACAGCAGATAAAGGTATTCTCGTTGTATTGCCTGAACCTACCTCGATTGAAAATACGTACCGGTTTATTAAATCTGTTTTCTATCGCCGCCTTAAAATGGTCGATGGTGTTTCTGAAATCGAACACATCATCAATGAAAGCATGAATGCAAAACTCTCTTCGGGAGTTCAGACTTCTCCTGCTGATCTCATTAAAAAAATTACTGACTTCAGTCCGGAAATTGGTCTGAGGATCAAATCCGAGATGGCCAACTTTAGACCGAATCTAATTATCAATCAGGTCCGTTCTCAAGCTGATATTGATATCGGTTATTCAATTCAAAGTATCTGCCGTAAGTATTTCGGCATTGAAATGACATTCCCTGGCTATCTTGATTACGATCAATCAGTTTGGCAGAGTGTGAGAAAGAGAAAGCCTCTGTTGATCGAATATCCAAATTCTAAACTAGTGAATAACTTTGATCGTATCGTTCACAGATTGATTGAATCTTAGAGGAAATATTTCATGGATAATGAAAGAAAAAATTATTACGAAGTTTTAGAGATTGAAGCAAACGCAACTCCTAATCAGATTGAGAATGCCTACATTCGTGCTCGTAATGCTTATTCTGGCGAGAGTGTTGCCCTCTACTCACTTATGACTAAGGAAGAGTGTGACTCAATCCTGAGTCAGATTGAAGAAGCCTATTCCGTCATTGGGTTCCCTGAAAAACGTCGTGAGTACGATCGACTTCGTGGCTTTAACCAAAGCGGCTTAAAAGCTCCAAGTAACAGGACCAATGATACAATTCATACGATTAATGCCATTGATAACCGTCCGAAAGATACCATCCAATACGAAGATTTCGGATCAAATCTTATCGAAGCAAAAGTTTCAAAACTTACTGCTCAGAAAAAATTTGGACTTGAGTATGAAGACAATTCAGAGATGGATAGAAAGATTTCTGATTGTATCGAATTCACTGGTCCATTCCTTAAACAAATCCGTGAGTATAAGAATGTAACAATTGAAAGACTTGCAGAAATGACAAGAATTTCAAAAACACATATCACTGCTATGGAAAACGAAGACATTCCTAAACTGCCAGCTGACGTTTACGTCCGTGGTTATGTTTATCAAGTCGCAAAAGTTTTAAAACTAAATCCAGAGCAAGTGGCATCGAGCTTCATGGTTTATTTTAAAAAGCTTAAAACTCAGAAATAATCATGGTTGATAATAAATTAGAGAGCGACGCTGATTTCGAAATCGTAGTCACTCAAGAAGACTGCGATGAATTTAAGCGGTTTGATGTCTATCTAGCTCAGAAATTTCCGCAATTCTCCCGTTCAACTCTCAAGCGAATGTTTGAGTCGGAAGATATTACTAGTGAAACGACGACTCTACAGCTCAAACGCATGCCACCGGTTGGAACTAAAATTGATATCGAAGTTCCTCCGCCTATCCCAAGTAATTTAACTCCCGAGAATATCCCTTTAGATATTCTTTTTGAAGATGAGCATCTTATCATCATCAATAAACCAGCGGGACTTGTTGTCCATCCAGCTCCTGGTCATTATACCGGCACGCTGGTGAATGCTATTCTCTATCACTGCGGAGACTTGAAAGGTATTGGTGCTGAGAAACGACCGGGAATTGTTCATCGACTGGATATGGGCACATCTGGTGTGATGGTGGTGGCCAAAGATCAGGCGACTCATGAAGGTCTTGCAGCCCTCTTTGCTATTCATGACATTGAACGAAAGTATGAGGCCATTGTTATTGGTCAGCCGAGACAGTTAACAGGAACAATTACCGGAACCATTGGAAGACATCCAACGAATCGCTTGAAGATGATGGCGGAAGCCAAGAACGGAAAAAAAGCCGTCACGCACTACAAGGTTCTCAAGAAGTTTGCCAATTTCACTCATATCGAACTGAAACTTGAAACTGGCAGGACTCATCAAATAAGAGTCCACATGTCTCAAGTTCTCATGACTCCGATTGCCTGTGATCCTGTTTATTCTTCAAGTGACTCACACCTTAAAAAGATGCCTGAAAATATCAGGAAAGCAGTTCTTGAGTACCCTTACCAGCTACTCCACGCTAAAGAGCTGGGTTTTATTCATCCTATCACGAAACAAGCGCTTCATTTTGAAGTAGCACCACCAGAAATCTTCCAGGCCTCACTACTTGCTTTAACAGAGAATAAATAAGCGTTACAATACTTGGCATGAGTCAGATATACGTCGAAAGTTTAAACAAGGGTCGATTTGAAACGTGGTCTAAAAAGCCAGAGATGCTTCTCCACCAGGTCACTCAAATCCATGGCACAGACATCGTTTCAATAGACACACTTCCTTGCGAAGCTGATGGCCTTTTCGCATCTTGGGACGAACTCAATCAACCGCTAGCGATTAAAACTGCTGATTGTCTCCCTGTCGTTATCGAAGGCGCCCATGGAGTTGTTTTTCTCCATGCAGGCTGGAGAGGTGTCGCCCACGGAATCTTAAAGAAAGCTGAGATTAATATGATGAAGCCTGAGCGAGTCTTTATCGGCCCTTCCATACATAAATGCTGTTTTGAAGTTACAGAAGAATTCCATGCGCATTTTCCTAAAAGTCCGTATTTTGAAAAACGAGATGGGAAATTATTTTTTGATCTCCAAAATGAAGCTAGAGATGAGCTTCGAAGTGTTTTTCCTAATCTCCTTGTGGGGATCTCTCCGGTCTGCACTTCCTGTAATTTAGAATTTAATAGCTATAGAAGAGATAAAACTAAAGAAAGAAACTGGAATATTTACTTAAAAGGATAGTTTTCATGGAACAAAGAAAAAGTCTTACGTTGAATGGATTGAGCGGATTAAATGTCCTCTTCATTCTTAATGCAGCTGCCATTATTGGAGTATGCATCTACCTGACAACTCACTTTTACTCAACTCTCTATCCGACCCAATTAAATGCCGGAGATAGTTTGTGCAATCTTTCGAGTTTCTTTAACTGTGATGCTGCGACCTACTCAAAAGTCTCCAATCTCGCAGGAATCCCTATCGCTTTCTTTGGGATCGTTATTGGGATTTTCTTTCTTATAACTAGCCTCATGCCTTCTGAAAGCATGGAGAAAACGGCCAGTGCTCTTTCAAAATATAATATCATTGGGTGTATCGCTCTCTTTTTCTACTCGTTTCTTTCTCTTGGAAGCCTATGCCCTTTCTGTACGCTCTATTATATTCTTTCAGGTGTTGCCTTTTTCCTTCTCTGGAAAAAAGGAATTGATTCATGGGTGCCGGATCTAAAAGTTCTCGCAGCTTTTGGATCAGCTATACTCATCGGTGGTTTTTTCATGTACACAACAACTAAAGACAAAGAAGACGTTAAAGGAAAACTCAATGTAAGTGTTGTGGATCAGTTCCGTAAACTTCCAGATCTCGGAAATCCAGATATCGAATCTCCATTCAAAATCCATATGTCGACGGAAAAATTTGCTGATGCTCCTATTCGCATTACTGTGTTCTCTGATTTTCAATGTCCTTTCTGTAAGGTTGTTTCAAATCAGATGCCGGATCTGATCCGTCGTTACGGCGATAAAATTAATATTCAGTACATGTTCTATCCGCTCGATGCAAAATGTAACTCAAACATCAAAGGTCGCTTCCACGAATATGCTTGTGATGCTGCTTACCTTGCTGCTTGTGACGTTAAAAAGTTTCATATAGTTCATGACGATATTTTCGCCAACCAAGAGAAACTTGAATCAGGTGTCCTTCCAGAACTTGCTAAAAAACATGGTCTGACTGGATGTTTTGATAATGCAGATCTTAAAAACCAGGTCATTTCAGCTATCAATCAAGGGACAAAATTTAACCTCAAATCAACTCCTACTCTTATTGTAAATGGTAAGAAGATTGAGGGAACAATCCCGAGCAACCAATTTTTTGCTATTTTTGAGGATATCCTCAACGGACAAAAATAATGTTCATCGAAACTCACTGCCACCTCGATTATCTCAAGGCCGAGCCCCTGGAGGAAATCAGGAAAAAAATTCAGGAAGCAGGCATTACCAAGGTTGTTACCATTGGTGTTGATCCGCAAAATCTGGATGTGGTAGAAGAGCTTTCGAAACTTTATTCTGAAATTTATTTTTCTCAAGGGATTCATCCACACGACGCTAAAGAAGCAACAGAGGTTGAATTTCAAAAAATCATTACCCGTGGCAAACAGCCCAAGATGGTCGCCGTGGGTGAGATTGGACTGGATTACCATTACAATAATTCTCCTCCGGAGATTCAAAAAATTGTCTTCGAAAAACAGCTTCAAATTGCCTGTGATCAAGACTTACCTGTCATCATCCACACGCGAGAAGCCGATGAAGACACTAAGGCCATTCTCAAAAATTTTTCAAGCACACTGAAACGGAAAGGTGTGCTTCATAGTTTTACCTCAAGTCTAGAGCTGGCCGAGTTTGCTCTAAGCGAAGGTTTTCATCTTGGCTTTAACGGGATCATTACCTTTAAAAAAGCCGAGAATGTGCAGGAAGTAGTAAAGATCACGCCTCCTGATCGAATCCTTTTTGAGACCGATTCTCCGTTTCTCACACCTATTCCCCATCGCGGGAAAGAGAATGCGCCTTACTATTTACCCTTCGTTGCCGCAAAAATTGCCGAACTCAAGAATCTTGATTTAGATAAACTTAAAATACAGGTTTATGAAAACTCTCTAAAATGCTTTTTTAAACTTAATAATTAGTCACTTTCAGGATCCATCATGAAAATTGTAAGTCTTATCTTTTTGGTACTCAGTTTCGAAACATTCGCCCGTGCTGATTTAAGAACAGCTCTCAAACTGCCTAAAGAACTTAGTGTCGAAGTCTACGCCGAAGTCCCCGGTGCCCGTCAAATGGCAATCTCACCAAAAGGGATTCTCTATGTTGGCAGTATGGATGAAGGAAAAGTCTATGCGGTGGGAACGGATAAAACAGTCCATATCGTCGCTAGGAATCTCATCAGCCCTCAGGGTGTGGTATACGATAAAGGCTCACTTTATATTGCTGAAATCCAGAAAATTAGTCGTATAGATACTATTGATGAGACTTTTACAAAATCCCCCAAGATGGTTCCAGTAAAAACATTTCCGAGTGATCGCCACCACGGATGGAAATCTATTAACATAGGCCCAGATGGAAAGATGTACGTTCCCATTGGTGCTCCTTGTAACGTTTGTGATAAACCACTTCCCTACCAAGCTATGCATCGAATGAATCTTGATGGAACTGATCTTGAGACCGTTGCTAGTGGTATTCGTAATACTGTTGGTTTCACTTGGCATCCGGAAACGAAGGAGCTTTGGTTCACAGACATGGGTCGGGATATGATGGGTGATGAAGTTCCACCTGAAGAAATCAATGTCGTCACAAAAACAGGAGAACACTTTGGTTTCCCCTATCTGCACGCGGGTAAAATAAAAGATCCACAATTCGGTGATAAAGCTCCCTTGGGTCTAGTGATGACCCCCCCAGTACAAACGATGCAGGCCCATTCGGCTCCTATAGGGATCGCTTTTTTTCCTAAAGATAAGTATCCCAAGGAATTTCACAACTGCTTTATGGTCGCCCATCATGGCTCTTGGAACAGATCTAAAAAATCTGGCTACGAAATTGGAAAAGGCTGTGCTGTGAATGGCAAAGTTGTGAACTACGCGCCTTACATAACTGGCTTCAAAGATGGCGAAAGAGTTTTTGGAAGACCAGTGCATTTTCTCTTCTTACATGATGGATCGTTTCTGGTAAGTGAAGATTCGCCGGGAACAATTCTCAAGTTCAAACTTAAAAAATGAATGTCTCGTTTGTCATCATAGCTCACAAAAGCTCCGGGACTTTGGAATCTTGTCTGGCCTCGGTCGAGAAGATCGCCACTGATCAGGATGAGTTGATCCTTGTTCTTAATAATCCAGACTTAAGAACCAGGGCCATTGCAGAGAAACATGCTCGCTGGAAGCTCATTGATGAAAAGAATCCCGGACCGGCTTTTGCACGAAACGCAGGAGCGAGGCACGCCACAAAGGAACTTGTATGTTTCCTCGATTCGGATGTTGGACTTAATCTTGGCTGGCATCAAGCGGTTGAAAACAAGTTCAATAATCCCTGGATTGTTGCGGGACAATTTAAAATTGAACCACAAAATGATGACTCACTGCTTTTTATCCTTAAACGATTTCAGTATCTCAATTTTAATGCCCGTTTCTTGAAAAACTATGCAAGCACCTTTCCCATGATCGATACAGCAAATCTGATTATAAGAAGAGATTGGTTTTTACACCTACAAGGTTTTAACACTGACCTACGTTATTTGGAGGACACAGATTTCTCTTTGCGCTTACTTAGGGAAGGAGCGGATTTATTTTTTGATTCAACCCATATGGTGACGGAGTTTACTGATTCAGAAGAAACTCTTTGGGGATACATCTTTAAACAATTTGATCGTTGCAAATATTTGCCAAAAGTTATGAAGCTTCACGCAATGGATTTTTATTTCCCTAATTTTTCAAAAGCATCAGCTGATCTGACTCCACCTGGTATTTTCCTGAAAGCTTCGCTAGCTCTGATCAAAATTATTCAATTGGCCGGCATCGCCTGCAGCCCTTTCCCTATCTATCTGTCACATCAAAAAGCAGGGAGGATTGCCAGAAATAAGAAAAAGTCTTTTATGATGGGAACAAACCCAACAGTCAGATCTATCTGGGTTAATAAAGAAGAGAAATTTTATAATATTTTATTAAGAAGATGGGAAACTAAGCAGCAATAATAATTTTTTTTTCGAGACAAAAATTCTTTAAAGATAAGAGATCTTTTTCTTCAACATTCTCACCTAAAAATTTTTCTACTTCTAAAATACTGAGCGTGAACTCAGATTTCGCAAGAAATTCGTTCAGAAGTAAAGCAACCGGTCCTGTGAAGCTGTATATTTCGTTACAGTCGGTATCGAGTAAAGTGATATTGAGTTTTCCATTCGACATGGTCCAAATTGTATTGGTATTTTTTTTAAACTTCATGGCGTAAACATGGCCAAACATCCAGCGTCATCATCGAAGGGAGCTGAAGGTCCCCCTCCAGACTGAAATCCACCACAAGTGGACGAGGTATTTTTTGCAAAGATGTCAAAAGGATCATTATCTAGAACTTTGACTTCCACTTTTCCAAGCTTTCCAAAATCATACTCATTCATATTAAACCTTCTTCATTCACATAACGTGTGTAGCCCTATTATTATAGAGTCATGAATCGATTACAAGATAATTTCTATATTAGTGTGCCCACAGAGGCCAGTAGGTTCCAACCCATCCTGCTGAATTTATTAGAGTTCTCGCGATTAATGGATAATGCTCGCTTCGTTCAGGAGCTGCAGCTGTCGCAACCCAAATTCACAGAGGGCTTTGAGATTGCTAACTATATGCAGCTAAGGAGGACTTTTAAGATTAAGCCTTCACGGTTAGATGGGGACTTTTTAGAAAGCCTAGAAAAGGCACTTCCCTTCCTCAATCGGGTATCGACGGGAGATCCGAATCCTTTTTGGGAGCTTGCAAACGAAGTCAAAGATCGAATATATCTGCCAACAGAAAAGTTTTTTTGGAATTTCCCGACGATTAATTTAGGCTCAGGAAGACATAGTCTCTTATACGATATTCAGCTTAAAGGTAACGGGCGGAATGCTTTGGCCATAAGGACCGATTTCTCACATGCCTGGGGTGGAAGTTTCATCTGGCAGTCACTTAAATCTTACGCCATTACTGTTCTGCTAAAAGGAATGCTGCCTCAGGGAATTTTAGAAACGGAGATGATTTCGTTGTATCGAAATGATGAAGATGACCAGAAATTGACCCCCTCTTCCCGCGCCTTACAATTTAGGAGTTCTAAAGGCCTGAGAGTGACCCAGATTTGTATCGGCATTGATCCTCATTTGTATCCCAATCAAAAACAGATTCTATCAGGTCTCTTGAC
Source organism: Bacteriovoracaceae bacterium (assembly GCA_040399925.1). Lineage (GTDB taxonomy): Bacteria > Bdellovibrionota > Bacteriovoracia > Bacteriovoracales > Bacteriovoracaceae > Peredibacter. The sequence goes on along the minus strand of JBBARF010000086.1, from coordinate 2,873 downwards.
GGGACAGGGACTCAAGTATAGTTCTCAGCTTTTTGAAAAAAGTCTTTTCATGTACGCTTCAATGTTTATGAATGGACTAAAACACCTCTCAGTAACAAAAGAGAATATCACGCTTGAAGGACAGCTTCTTGATTATGAGGATGTTGAGTATCTGACAGATAAAGAAAATTATAGTTTTCAAATTTATCTAAAAATAGCGAAGAAAGAGGGTCAACAGATTCCTAATACCTCCAATCTCCTCGCAAAAGAATTTGTACCTTTTTTAAAGAGAGCGAAGCTTTATACATCGACCATTCACCACGCCGTGCACGCCAGCCAATTTGCTCACATTGGTTTAACTTTTTTGGATCCCAAATTTAAACAGACAGAAGATCAAATTAATAAAAGATTCATGAAAGTCGTTAAGAATCTCATGAAGAATATCTTTGAGACTCAAAAAGTCTTTGTGGATTTTACAGAAGAACTCTGCAAACTGAAACCAGCATATTTCACCGGTGATCTCAGTGGTAGTGATGGTGATGTGATCTTGCCACTTTTAAAGAGATATAAAGTTTTGCAGTTTGAAATTATCAATAATAAAATTGAGCCTCACCTCATGACCCTTACAGTTGAGGTTAAACTTCCAAGACCTAAACTAAAAAACAAGATTCTCGAAAGCTTTAATGAAGGCAAGCATAATATAACGATTGAATCCCAAGTTTCAGTGATGCTTAAGTATCTTCAACTCAAAATTCACTCCAGTAAGTTTGAACTCAAAGACATGCTTGAATACACTTCTCTTTGCCACAAAACGTTGTCAAAAAGTGCTAAAATTTTTCCTTATCTGATTCACAACGGAGTTATCAAAGAAAAAAACAAGACGATGAATGTTTTTTCGAGAGAATTAAAAAAAATAATTGAAAAAGAGAAAGGACTTAGAATAGCGAATGTGGATTTCTCTCAAATTGAAGGCGGAGTCATGGTTCAAAAGAAAACCGACTTTGATCACTTTAAGAAAATTCGTACCCCAATCATTGTACAAGCCTTAGAAGTCATCCTTCCCAATAGCGACTCACATTGCCTTGCTTTGGAACCTCAATTCATTAATTCCAAAAATGATTAAAAAGCATAAAGTTCATCAGCCGTTGTTAGAGGTTTCCTTCATCTGAAGCTAGGCTACGCTTTTCGTTTGAGAGACTATTAAAATAGTTATTAAAATAAGTGCTTCTAAAATCTTTAAACTTATTCATTTTTTCTGAATCAGGGATTTTCTCATTCAACCAACCGAGGTTAGCAACTTCAAGATCCCGCATTTTCTTGAAACCTTGTTCTTTATATTTTGGGTGAATCTCTTTGCGGACGGCCCAAAGATCTTTTACGAGCGAGCCCTCTGACGAGATGTAATTAATCGCTACATCTTCTGATAATTCTAATTCTTTAACCATAAAGTCATTTAAAGCGAGAATCCATTGATTTTGGAAAACCTCGCTCTCCATGATCTTCTGATAATCAGTTGTATAGAGAATATTATCCGTGATCGAGTCTTTAAAGCCAGGAGTCATGTCGGTTTTGAAAGTGTACTTTTCCTTCCATTCTTTTTGTTGTTGTTTAACAAAAAGATCCGATGCTGAATGATTTTGTTTAATGATCTGAGCTGACAAGTTTACCAGAGCAGTTCTACTTGAACCGATATCTCCCATTAAAGTCAGGACGATCGCTGCTGGAATACCAAATCGGATGGAGTATTTCTTAAGTACAGGCATAATTTTTTTTTGTTTCATCGGATTGTAATCGAGAATCTGTTCCATCTTTTTATGATTATCGCTATTGTGACCGTTAATCGTCATCATCAGAGTAGCCTCAATGTCCTCTCTCAGCGTTTCCTGAGGGAGTGAGCCGAGTTTTGAAATTAGCAGATTTACCACACCCTGAGTCGCCATTTGAACTCGTTGACGTTTGCTTTGTTCAAACAATTCTTTTTCGCGAGACAATTCTTCGCGGAGAGACTCAGACTGACGGTGCTTAATTTGATTAATATGCTCTAGAACCGTTTTTTTAGTTTCGCTAAGTTCTTCTTCCTGGCGTTTTCTTTGAGCCGCAATAGCGGCTTTGGCTTCCAGATTCCCTTCTCTCACTTCTTTGAGAAGTTGAGCTTTAACAGCGGAACTGGCATCCAGAGCTTCATTTTTTATCTTCGCTACTTTCTTAAGTTCGCGACGTTTTAGATCATCAAGTTTTTTTACTTCATAATCGTGATCTTTCTTCAGTTTTAAAGTCTGTGTTTTTTTCAGTGCAATAAAATACTGATCGCTTCTTTCTTGTTTTTGTGTGAGGTAGTTTTTGATTTTCTTTTTACGTTTATCTAGATCTTCTTGAAGGTCAATTTCAGATTTACGAAAAATTTCTGCGGCCATTTTTCTAGAGTTAAGAATAAGTATTTCGGCTTCTTTTTCTTTTTCATGAAAATAACTCTGAGCATCCTTGATTCTTTCATGAGATTTTTGTTCTCGAAGAATTGATTCAGAAGTGGCAGCTGTTAATCGTTTGCTAGCGGCTTGCACTAATTGATGCTCTTCCTGACGGGCAACGGCAAGCAATCGACTGGCCTCTTCCTGAGCATCTTTAAGGATTCTATCTACATCCTTAAACTTCTCTTCTTTAAGTGCGTCTAAGTGCTCTTGTTTGACTTTAAAACTGGCATCCACTTCCATCATTGATTTTTGTTTCTGAGCTTCTACTTCAGACAACATCACGATTCTTTCCGTATGTAGCCTTGATCTTTCTTCACGTTTCAGATTTTCAATTTCAAGAAAAGATTCGGATTCTTTTTGTTTTATTATACTCTCACAATCCATAAGCTTAAACTTTAGGATCGAAAGTTCATTCTCTAGTCT
>JBBARF010000085.1:0-16382 GCA_040399925.1 Bacteriovoracaceae bacterium | reverse complement strand
CAAGGTCAAGATAAGGGTTGATCAATTTTTCTTTGATGAAGGTCCAGATGATTCGTGTCATCTCATCGCCATCGAGTTCAACAACTGGATTTGCGACTTTAATTTTTGCCATAAAAGACTCCAAGTAAATGTGGTGAAAAGTCACTCTATTGTGAGGGAGAGCCCCGCAAAATGTCGAGGCAAATGCAGTGCGTAGCTAGCGGGGCTGAGCGGTTTCTTTCAGGACTTCAAGGCGAACATCTAAGCCTCGTTTTTTGAATTCGCTATAGAGGGAGAGGACTTCCTGAGAGTTACTCTGAATCGAAAGATAGCCCATTCTTTGGTTGTAGTAGTATTCTTTGTGCCCCTCATCTACGATTTCCCGACGTAATTCCTCGTCGATTTTCTTCAAGAGCAAAACCTGCGAGATAGGGTGAAAGCTTTGATCAACCGGATTAAACGCTACGGGAAGTGACTCTTCGGTCTTACCAGCAAAATAAGCAAAGTGAATGTCCCGGTAAATTTCTTTACCAAAACTGACGTCATAACGAGCTAAGGGAAGTGCTGTGATGTTGCTGGCAATCCATTCACCGGTTGAGCTTTTGATAGTCGGATCTTTAACGACCAGATGAGAGAGTCGTACGGGTCTGACTGATGCAGGCGTTGCCTGCGCAGGTGAGCGTGCACCAGAAACAATTCTTGAAAGTACTGGAGGGGCGCGCACTAGACTTGGCGCCAGCACAAAAACTTGAGCCTTTTTATTAACGAAACCGAGTGGTCTTTTAAATTGGTTTTCAACCGGTGTCTGCGCTTGGTGAGAAAAGAAGATGAAGGCGAAAAGGAAAAATATTTTTTTCATCAGAACGTCGTTAGCCAGGCGGCTGACTGAACGGCGGAAATATTTTCGCGATCATCCACAGCGCGGATATTGAAATAATAATAGCGATTCGTCACGAGGGAGAGGTCTTCAAATTGGGCGGTAGTGGCAATCCCGATAGATTCCCACGCGGACACATCGGAAGCTCCTGGGCTTGTTCCAACTGAGATCTCATAGCGGGCCAGGTCTGGAGACACAGACGGGATATAAGTCGCAAGAGGAGAAGTTCTGCCTGAAGAGTAAGAGCCGGCCATAGAGAGATTATAAACCGGATCAGGATTACTTCCATCAGGCACTACTTTGTGGCCATTGATTTTAATACTCCAACCAGTCAGTATTCCAACATCTCCTGTGTCGCCGTCATAAACTTTTAATCTCCAGACACCGCGAGACTCTTCACCATAAAAGAAATTAGTTAAAAGCTCTTTATCGGTCGGCAGAGCAGCTGCATAGGTATGACTATTCATGAGAAACAGGCGACTCTCTCGGCCCGAGGGAGAAACCAAGTGAACGGCGAGATCTGAAGGCTTCGGATGATCAATATTGAGTTTAATCTGGACAGATTCTACGATGAAGTTATGGCGAACTTCGATTGTGCTGCTAATGCCTACGGCACTTGCATCTGTAATTTCCGTCGCCAGAGTTGGTGAAGAGTAGTACCAGCTTCCATCATCCTCTCTGATCGTTTCGACGTATGTTCCAAGATTCACATTATAAGTTTGGGCCATCAGGACTGCGGCCAAAGCGTTGATTCGACCAAAACCATAATAGTTAGAATAGAATTTTCCGGTTGCATTGGGTTGCCAGATATAATCATAAACATAACTAAAAGGCAGAGTTTCAGAAAGAGGGTGATCAATGACTTCCGGATAATTTTGATTATCGATCACTTCTGCTGTCTCTGCGATAATGTGTTTAACATCTCTCCACGTGAGATTTGGATTGGCCTGCAACATGAGAGCGATGGTTCCCGTTGTCACAGGAGCTGCAGAAGAGGTTCCGTTCATTCGACTATTATAATGACAACCAAAATTAAGTTCTTCTCGGCCACCATTGAATGTATTCAGTAGAGCACTCACAAAACTTAATCCGGCCCTACAACCTGTAAGATCTGTCGTCACCATGGCAGGTGCGTCTGTTCCGTATTCTCCACCAGGAGCTGTCACCCATAGACCACTTCCCGGAGTTGAATAACTGGCAAGAAGCCCCTGAGCATTGACTGAACCTACGATGATTTTATGTGGCGAGGTTAAGCTTGAACTGAAGTTCGTGTTTCCTAGATAGTAACTGACCGGCAAAGTAATGCCGGAACATTCTGAAACTAATCCATAAAAAGAATTACCCGCAGACTGGACGTAAAGAGCACCCTTTCCATTTCGAAGTTGAGCAGTTCCAGAAGCAATCGCCTCATTGACTGTAGGGTCTTCCTGAACATAAGAACACTGACGATAGCCATAACTATAATTAAAAATATCGAACTCACCATCGGTTTGATCAATGGTTCGCGCCAGAACAGATTCCTCAGTTTGGGATCCATAACTGATGACGTACTGAAAACCCGCAAATTTTGCATGAGGAGCAACTCCTCGAGAGCCCAGACCGTTCCATCCAACGGCGGCAACAAGTCCTGTTACAGAAGTTCCATGTCCAGGAATTCCCGACGGACTTCCAGGATAAGGATCTTCGTTATGCCAGCGAGAGGGATTTTGGATTCCATAATTTCTATGAAGGCCCGTCAGTTCATTGCCCTTCAAATCGGGATGATTGACTTCAACACCAGTATCAGAAATGGCGACTCTTACACCACGACCGGAAATTCCTAAATTGAGAGCACCTTCGATATCAATATCATGTCCGGCGATAGAGCGACCATAACCAACATTGGTACTAAAACTTGCTTGTCCCGTATTTTTTAAATGCCAGGCCTCAGAAGCGAGTGGATCGGTTCCGGAACCAATAGGATTATCTTCAGGGGGAGTTGTAACGACGGCAGCAGGCGCAGGAATCTTCCCATCTTGTTTGATGCACGCAACGGGCAGGATTAATAAAAATAATAAAACAAGTTTAGTCACAAAGGTTTTCCCTCTGAGACTTATCGACCTAAATCGAAGAAATCTATACGATTAAGGGTCCGACTACGCCGCTCGGCTACGGGCGTGATTCTGAGGCCTTACCACATACACATCACAGGGGGCGTGCTTAATCATATGGGTCGTAAAGGACTTTTGAAAAAAGCTGTGTTTTTCATGGATCGCTACGACCACTAAATCGGCTTCAATTTTTTTGAGCAATGAGACCGTTTCTTCATCCGGATAAAAATCACGCGAAACATGAAAAACTATTTTCGGCTTAAATTCTGCTGGAATAATTTTTTGTGCTTCAGTTTTTAAATATCTTTCAAGATTAGGTTTCATTTCCTCAAAAGAATCTTCGTCCGGCGTTTCAATCAGTCCATATTCGAGCGGAGAAACATTTTTTTTCACAATGTGAAGAAAGTGCACTTCTCCAACATGACTCCAATCAAAACGTTCTCCCCAATGGTGCAAAGAGGGGAGCAGAGACTCTTCCGTAGATAATGTAATTAAAATCTTTTGTGCATTCATAATCCACCTCACTCCCGACATTGTTTCACGAATAAGAGTCAGTGATAGCGAACCTTACTTAGACAAGAGATGGGGCAAAGCTCCTCGGTAATGGAGGACTGTGACATTAGGGCAGCGTTTTTATGTCGTCTGCCTATGGCCTGACTCTTGCTTCTTCTAACATGGACTCAATGTCGGAGGGCAATATGACGCAGAAACAGGAAATAGCAGGTATCCAACAGGCCAGCGTCATTGACCTGATTTTAATTGATCATCGTTATTTAAAAGAGTGTATCAAAATACTTGGTGATCACGATGAAGATAAAACTAAAAAATTCAGGATGGCCAAAGGTTTCCTCGAAACACTAGAAAAACACTCCTACGCGGAAAAAAAAGCTGTTTATACCCTCGCCGAAAAAAATGAAGACCTTCATTTTAATATCCTCGAAGCCGAAATTGAGCACGGGATTGTTGATCAGAAAGTAAAACTTCTGAAGCGGCGTTTACTCAAAGCTCGCTCATTGAAAGAAGATGTCGAAGCTGAACTTAAAGTCCTCGCTGATCTTGTTCGCCATCATCTTTTAGAAGAAGAAAGTGAAATTCTGCCGAAGATGCAGCAAGTTTTCACTGATGATGCTCTGGATGAGATGGGAGCAGAATTCATGGAGATTCGCAAATTCTCTCCGAAATCATTACATGATTTTCCTGTTTTGCAGGATGAACTGATTCATTGGAAAGATTCAGTTCAACAGTTATCAACCCAGTTTTTAACTAAAATGGATCAATATGTGGAGAACCTGAAGCACTAGGTTCTTTGCTGTAACAAGGAGTTAGTTATGGCCACAATACTACAACACCCCAACCGTCACCATATCGTTACGGTTAGAACTTCATTACAGAAACTTTGTATTGGTATGGGACACTTTTTCCTCGCCATCGGTTTTATCGGAATGATTATTCCAGGATTTCTAGGTTTACACCTGTCGATGGCCAATAATATGGTTCATATAGTTTCGGGAGCACTCGCTCTTTGGTGTGGGTATTCACATAACGACCATAGGTCTTTTAATTATTGTGCTGCCTTGGGTTCTCTTTATATGATTCTGGCCTTGGCCGGTTTCATCATTGGTGAACCGGGTTACCCGTCAGTTGGATTCACCAGAGCTGATCAGTCTTTATTCAGAGTCATCCCCAGTGTGCTTGAGTTCGGGACCATGGATCACTTTGCCCATTTGGTGGTGTCAGTGATTCTCTTGGTTACGGCCTATGCTTGGAGAAGAGAAATCAGAAACGGTCAAAATCGTTTAGTGGTGGATGCTCAGGCGCGTACGGGCATTTTTACTCACGATACGAAAACTGTTTATCCCAGTGACTCTACCGCCACAACCGAGATGAATGTGGGAGAGATAGATCGTATTCAAAAACTAAAATCTGCCAAAGATTTTGAGCAACGTCTATGATGGAACTATTAAATAGCGATAGGTGTTTTGTAATTAATCGCGAGCGGATCATACGGGATTTTAAAGATGTAAGATCTCTTACAGAATATTTATGTGATCCTCTTAAAATTGAAGATTACATGCTGTCCGTCACCGAAGACACAAGTCCACCCAAGTGGCATCTCGCCCATACTTCCTGGTTTTTTGAGCATTTTATTTTGGACAAATATCTCCGCTCTTACGTCCCTTATTCTGCTGAGTTTAATTATCTCTTTAACTCTTATTATAAGAAAGCGGGCGGTTTTCTTCCGAAATTCACGCGCGGTTTCATCACTCGACCCACAGTGGATGAAGTGTATTCTTATCGGAAGTACATTAATAACTGCATGAGTCTTCTCATGGAAAATGCCGATGGGGAGCTCTACCGGATTATTGAACCTATTATCGAGTTAGGGATCAATCACGAACAGCAGCACCAAGAACTTCTTTTGATGGATATCAAGAGAAATTTTTTTGCTAATCCAATATTGCCCGTTTACAAAGAGGATCGTCATCCTATTTTAGAGCGGTCTTCATCAAAAGAATTTCGTCACTTCGAAAGTGAGATTGTTTTTATTGGTCACGATGAATTCTCCAGTGGTTTTGGCTATGACAATGAAAGTGGTCGGCATCGTCAGTTTGTTGAATCTTTTAGTCTCGCCACGGACCTTGTGACCAATGAAGATTATCTTGAATTCATAAAAGATGGCGGATATGAGAATCCTCTTAACTGGTTATCAGATGGTTGGGAATATAAAGAAAAAGAAAAATGGGCCCATCCTCTTTACTGGATGAAAAGCAATGAAGGCTGGATGCATATGACACTGGGTGGGGTGAAACCTCTCCCGCTTACTGCTCCAGTGGTTCACATCAGTTATTATGAAGCCCAGGCCTATGCTCACTGGAAAGGATGCCGCCTGCCCACGGAGTTTGAATGGGAAGTGGCCGGACACAAAGAACCTATCTTGGGAGACTTCCTGGATCAGGGAAATCTCGAACCAACAGCGACCCTTTTTAACGCCACTCACTTTTCACAAATCCATGGAACAGTCTGGGAGTGGACACAAAGTGCTTATCTTCCTTATCCTCACTACAAACCTCTGACTGATGGACTTGGTGAATATAACGAAAAGTTCATGTGTAATCAGTTTGTTTTAAGAGGTGGTTCATCCATCACTCCTAAAAGTCATTACCGCCGCACTTATAGAAATTTTTATTATCCCCATATGCGCTGGCAATATGCTGGGCTTCGTTTAGCAAAGGATGTCTAGTAATGAATACGTTTCACCCCCAGGTTCTTAAGGAAGTTCTGACGGGATTATCCCGATCTCAGAAAACGATCGCACCAAAGTACCTCTATGATAAAAAAGGTTCAGAGATCTTTGAAAAGATCTGTTTACTCAAAGATTACTATCCCAATCGCGCAGAAAAAGAAATTCTGGATGATCACGCCCAAGAAATGGCGAAATTAATCGGCCCTCGGGCACTGATTATCGAACCTGGTAGTGGAGCAGGGGAAAAAGTCCGTCAGCTGCTTCCCCATCTGGAAAAACTCGTGGGCTATGTGCCGATAGAGATTTCAAATGAAATCCTTTATCGCATGACCGAAGAAATCCATGACGAATTCCCAAAATTAAAAGTTCTTCCGGTCTGTGCGGATTTTACCAAAGAACTTGAGTTGCCTCAAACGATTGGAGCTAAAAAAGGTAAAAGAGTCATTTTTTTTCCTGGCTCTACCATCGGTAACATGTCTCCTACAGAGGCATTGCACTTTCTCCGCCGGATGGGACGCCTCATGGGTCACAAAGGTGGTCTTCTCATTGGGGTTGATCTGAAAAAAGATAGAGATGTTTTTAAGCGTGCCTATGATGATCCAGAAGGGGTCACGGCAGAATTCAATCTCAATCTTCTTGAACGATTAAATCGTGAGACAGAAGCGAGCTTTGAACCCGACAATTTTGTTCATGAAGCTTTTTATAATGAAGAACTGGGTCGCGTGGAAATGCATTTGAAAAGTAAAAAACCTCAAATGGTTAAGGTTCACGAGACTGTTTTTAGATTTAAAGAAGGCGAGACCATCCATACGGAAAATTCTTATAAGTATTCACCGGATGAATTTGTTTCCCTTTGCTCCAGGGCGAAACTCAAACTTGTAAAAAAATGGAAAGATCATAACCAGCTCTTCTGTGTTTATTACTTTGAGAAAGATTAAATGTGAAAATTCGTGGATTCTTTCCCTTAAGCTGGTTTGGTATTCGAGGGATAGTACTCTATCCTTTTGTCATCTTTGCGCCTAAACATCCGGATGCGATTCTGAAGCATCATGAATACATTCATTGGCAGCAAGTTAAGGCACATGGTTTTTTTTATTTTTATCTTATTTATCTCCGTGATTACCTGAAAGGCAGAAAAAAAGGTTTGAATCATGATCAGGCTTACCGAGAAATCAGTTTGAGAAGGAAGCCTATCTTGAAGAGCAAAACATCTATTACTTGGTCAGCCGGGAATCTATCGCTAAATACCGCTCTCTATCGTAGATTGTGTATGTTGCAAATTGACCCATGAAATCTCCTCCAATAACCACAAACTCACGGCTTAGCCTTGGCCACTTGCTTGCAGCTTTAAAGAAGGTCTCAAGGAGAATTCATGAGTAATAATATCAAGGATGACAAGTACACCTTTTACCAAAACGATGACTATTCACGTTTTTCTGCAGCTGACTTAAAAGAGAATGAATTTGGGGCCCGGGGCACTCATAATCACTCAACGCACGGGGAAGCAGTTCCCCAAAGCAGCGTTCATGATTTCACTCTAGGAGAAGAGGCACGTGCCCTCTTGATGAAAAATCCCTCCCTCGAAGCTAGCGAGATTATTCCCTCTGTACAGGGGGAGACCCTAACCCTTCGTGGGTTAGTTAAAAGTGAAGCCGAAAAAAAGGAAGCTGAGCTTTGTCTTAAATCAATACCAGAAGTTTCAACCGTCATTAATGAATTACAAATCAGGAGATAGTCTATGATGGATCAATTCTCAATCGAATCCACTCAACCGGTGGAATGTCTCGATTTCTACAAACATGAATTTAAAAGTAAAAGAATTCTCATCGTGGATGATGATGTGGATTTTCGTTTAGTGCTCTCAGAACTCCTCGTGGGTCAGGGATACTCCATCTCGACTGCTAAAAATGGCAAAGCTGCCATTAGACACTTGGCCGTCATGGAAGAGCTGCCACAATTAATCCTTCTCGATAGTCATATGCCAGAGGCCAATGGAAAAGAATTTCTACGACTTAAATCTAAGATGCAAAGCCTCCATCATATTCCAGTGGTGATGATCTCGGGTGATATGATGGCACCGAGAGAGTATTATGAAGAAGGAATCTCTACGTGTCTTTTAAAACCCTTGGATATGTTAGAAGTTATTGATGTGGTTCAAAAAAAAATGACCATTCCTTAGTTTCCTCATTCGTCTTCTTGCCCAGAAGGTGACGGAAAGTTTCCCGAAAAGTCAGTGAAGCAGTTTTTCCCATGAGTTCGGTAAATGAATGTTTCTTAGACATCACAAAATGAAAGGATTTGTCTAAGAAGAGACAGGCCATGAGAAGGCCGACAATTGGTTTCATAGGTTCTCCTGATCTTATTTAAGCAAGAAACCATATTTTCCCCAACATAAGTTGTCCTGAAGTTTGAAAAAGCGCGTCGAAGACCCTATGATGGCCTTATTCGTAATATATTACTGAAAAGGTCTTATGCGTAGTGCTATTATCAGCTGTCTTCTTCTCGTTCTGATTCCTATCTCCCTCGCACATGCAGATGCTCGTCTCATTATTCATCTGACAGATTATTTGGCCAATGATTATGCTGGCGCCGTAGGCGAAGATCAGAAAATTTTAAGTGAGACTGAGTTTGCAGAACAAAAAGAATTCTCGCTCAAGGTTTTAGAAGAAGGAAAAAAGAATCCTCAACTAAACGACAAAGACGCACTCATTGAGTCTCTTCAAAAACTGAATGATCTTATTTTAAATAAAGCTTCTCCAAAAATTATTGTTCCTCTTGCTAGAAAAATCCAGAAAGAAGTTTTAGTTCTTTCTGGTATTGCTCTTCATCCGGTGAAGTGGCCCGATTATGCCAAGGCAAAAAAGATTTTTGATGAAAGCTGCGTTCAGTGCCACGGTCAGACCGGTCACGGCGATGGAATTCTTGGAAAAGATCTGGACCCTAAACCTGCCAACTTCCATGATTTATCCAGAGCTCCTTTAGTAAGTCCTTTTGCTGCTTTCAACACTATTAAACTGGGAGTTCCGGGTACGAGCATGGCAGGTTTTGATTACTCTGACGAAGATGTCTGGGCCTTAGCGTTTTATATCAATACTTTCAGATTTGGTGTTCCCGAAAAACATTCTGCCCAATTAAGTTCTCGCGCAACCAATGAAGAAATACTCGCTCAATTGTCATCATCAAACGATGAACAGTTTCGCTCATATGCTTTGCTGATTAATGAAGGGCCAGAGAAATTTCTCCGGGACGCGCGACTTCACTCCGTAGAGTCTGAAACATCTGATTACCTTGCCCGAGCGAAGTCTCTTCTCGCCGAATCAGTTAAGGCTTTCTCAATGGGTAATCATGATCAGGCCCAGCAGTTTTCTCTTGAAGCTTATTTTCAGGGCTTTGATTTAGTAGAAAGTAAAATTAGTGCCAATGATCCGGAGGCGGTAACTCGGATTGAAGAGAAAATGGCCAATTTTCGCAAGGCGATTAAACAGAAAGATGAAAAAGAAATCAAAAGAAATTATGATGCTTTGAATATTGAGATTGAGGCGCTTCAGGTCCTTTTTGCAGACCAGAGGGTCACACCTACAGTGGCTTTTCTTTCTGGCTTCTCGATTATTTTGCGGGAAGGTTTTGAAGCTGTCCTTGTGATCCTCGCCATTCTGGGAGTGGCCAAGGCAGCAGCTACTCCATCGGTAACGATAGCCGTTCATTCTGGTTGGATCATTTCCCTTATTCTCGGAGTTATTGGCTGGTACATCTCTGGTGTCTTGATCGGGATGAGTGGAATGAGCCGAGAGCTGATGGAAGCGGTAGCTGCTTATTTTGCGGTTTTTGTTCTTATATATGTCGGTTTCTGGATGCACAGGCAAACTGAAATCGGGCGATGGAAAGAATTCGTGAATGTTAAAGTAAAAAATCTGACTCAGACAAAAAATCTCTTGGGTCTTTTTGGATTGACCTTCCTTGTTACTTTTAGGGAAGTTATAGAAACAGTTCTTTTCCTAAGAACTGTCTATATTGATACCAAAGATGGGGACCAGATCTTTATTCTCTTAGGCGTTCTGGTTGCCTTTGCTATTGTTCTGACAGTTTCGATTCTTATTTCAAAATTCAGAAATAAGATTCCGCTCAGTAAGTTCTTCAATTTATCTTCTGTGATCATGATGATCCTCGCGACGATCCTCGCCGGTAAGGGCATGCATGCCTTCCAGGAATCGGGACTAGTGATGATGACTCCTACGCCGTTTAAGCCCCGTATTGAATTACTAGGGATCTTCCCTTCATGGGAAACGATTCTCTCTCAAGTGGTCATTCTGGCGCTTTCAGTAGGGATTTGGAAGAATGCAGGAAAGAAAAAATAGCTTAAAAAAAAGCCCCTCGAGGGGCTTTTTTTTAAGCTATTTTGCGAATGGCCGAAAGTGAATCGACCCCAAGAGACTTGTGCTTTTCAGAAAGTGTGAATTTAAGGCTTCTTCCCTTGCGACTAAATTCTGTTTTCATGTCATGGATATTTTCCATCACGCTGTGGTCAATATAGGCGCTATTGGCAAGCAGAAGATTGACGTCCTTATTTTGGGCGAGGTACTTATTGATGCTGCTCTTGAGAGTTAAGAAATTAGTGAAGGTCAGGGCTGAGTTGATCTCGATTTCAACTTCGCCACTGGCTTCAGATTTTACTTTGTAGCTTGGTTTAAAGAAGTTAGTGAACTTGAGTCCTAGGAAGAGCTCAACCAATGTCTGAGCGATAAATCCGACAAAGATCCCCACCAGGAGACCCACTGAGAGAGTTACAAACAAAGTCAGAGCAAATCCTACCAAATTATCAATCCCAATTTTCTTAGCGTGGATGAAGTGAGCAGGATTACCCAAGCGGAACCCTACCATAATCAACACTGCAGCCAGAGAGGCGAGAGGAATATAGGCCAGAGCTCCCGGAAGAAGTGAAACTGCTACCAAAAGAATAACTCCGTGGAAGAAATTGGCCTTCCATGTTTTAGCACCATATGAAACGTTTGCTGAACTACGAACGATTTCTGCAATCATCGGTAGACCACCGATCAGAGCACTCGCCATATTACAGATGCCTTTTGAAGTTAAATCGCGGTCAAGATTACTCGGACGTTTTTGTGGATCGAGCTTATCTACGGCAGAAGCTGAAAGAACAGTCTCTAAAGATCCAACGAGGGCGAGAGCCATGGCCGATTTCCAGAAAACGAAAGTTGAGACGAAAGAAAAATCTGGAAAGATAATCCATGTTCTCAAATCAGCAGGAATAGACAGAAGTGATTTACCACTGAGATCAAAATAAGTCGCTACTGCAGATCCTAGAATAACTGCGAGTAAGGCCACGGGAACTTTTTTTGCAGCCGCAAAAGGAAGTTTATTCCAACCAATGATAAAAAAAATCGTGATCAAACCAGTGATCATGACGGGAATTGTTGGATGCATAATCGCTTGCGGAAATTCAGCATAAAGCATAACTGGATTTTTTGCGATGGGAGTATGTCCAAAAAGAATATGAACTTGTTTTGCGATAATGATCAGACCAATAGCGGCCATCATACCGTGAATAACTGAATCGGGAAAAGCATCACTTCTTCTTGCGATTTTCATTAATCCGAAGATCACCTGAATGCCACCTGCAATCACTGAGGCAGCAAGCATTCCTTCAAAACCTAAAGTTGCTACGGCTTCCAAAACAATAACGATTAGTCCTGCTGCGGGGCCGTTGATGGTGACATTACATCCACCCATCTATGAACCTAATAGCCCACCGATAATAGCGGCGATAATACCGGCTGAGGCCGGTGCACCAGAGGCCAGGGCAATACCAATGGAGAGGGGAAGAGCTACTAGTGCGACGGAGAAACCTGCGCTGAAGTCCTGTTTTAAAGTATTTGATTCCATAGTTGTTTCCTTGAAAGAGAACAGGCGGTTTCTCGTGATTATGATGCGGTTTAAGTTTCAAATCTTTGAAAAACGGTTAAGATTAACGATAAATAATCTTTAATTCGGGCAATCTTAGTCTTTGTTGCCATTTGCAAAAACTGGATTAAAACGAGATTAATTTTTATTAAAAGAGATTAATAAATGGGGCCTTTAGGCATTCCCACTACCTCAGGAAACAGGCATGGATAAGCGCGCGAAATGGAATATTAATACCCGTCTTAATCATCCTAAAAAACCCGAGATGGTTTCTGGAAATACGCCAACCTTGACCCCTATTTATCAAACGGCGAAATTTGTTCTCAGTGCTGAGCACCCGTATTGGGATCAGTATATTTACACTCGCATTTCTAATCCAACGCTGAGACAGCTTGAATCCACGCTGGCAGAAATTCAAAAAAAAGAAGACTGCATTGTTTATGGTTCAGGCATTGCGGCCATCACTGGAGTGATGCTGGCCCTGCTTAAACAAGGCGATCACATGATTTCTTTTCGCGAGACTTATCGTCCGGCTCGAATTTTTTTCCGGGACCTCCTCCCGAATTTTGGAATTGAATCTTCCATTCTTAAATTGAACGACCTAGGCCAACTTGAAAGAACGATCGTTCCAGGAAAAACAAAACTCATTCATTTTGAAAGTCCTTCAAATCCCAACCTGTCCATCGCCGATATCAATGCCATCATTACTATCGCCAAAAAACACAATGTGCTGGTAAGCATGGACGGAACTTTTGCTGGTCTTCATCAGCACACAGAATTTCCGGTAGATATTATGATTCAAAGTCTGACTAAATTTGGAAATGGGCATGGGGATGTGATCTCAGGGGCGGTCGCCGGTTCTAAAACTCTGATTCAAAAAATTCGTAGTATGAGTGTCATGTTGGGAGCAACTCTTGATCCGCACGCAGCTTTTCTTGTTGATCGTGGACTTAAGACCTATATGCTTCGCTACAAACGACAGACTGAAACCAGTCAACAGATCGCGCAGTTCCTTTCGGCCCATCCTAAAGTTAAAAAAGTTTTTTATCCAGACGGTGAGCTTGCTCGCTCGCAAATGAAAGACATGGGCGCCATGGTTTCTTTTGTTCTAGATCCATCTGTGGGCAAGGCGACTGAATTCTGTCACAAACTGAATCTCATTCAATTTGCCGTCAGTTTAGGATCAACCGAAACCTTAATCTGTCCAAGTCTTAACTTCTTTGGCGAGGACCTTACATCTCAAGATCGCTTAGAAATGGGGATTGATGAGTACTCTCTGAGACTTTCTGTAGGTTTAGAAGATGCAGTCGATTTGATTGCAGAGCTAGAGAGTGCATTGTCAGTGCCATAATGCCCCTCGCACGTGGTCTATTTCTCCTCACATATTCTTAACTTTGAAGTTTCATTTTCTTTTCGTAGATTCTGCCCGAAACAAAAAACAGGGGACAGGAAAATGAAAAGTTTTATCATGATTGGACTTATGACTCTGGTTCTCGCGGCCTGTAATGGTCTGGATGTAAGAGCTAAAAAATTCGAAAAAATTCTAGAAGCATCAAGCGGGCAAAATCAAACACTGGCGAAGCTCTGGACAGAAAAATCAGGCTACGTGGTTTTTAAAAATGAAGTTACAGGTGAATACACTGCTTATAATTTAGATATTTTCGATAAAAAGAAAATGAAAACCTACGATTCTTATCTTGCAGCCTCTTCTACCAATGATATTGTAGCCAATCTGGCATCGGGACAGGAATGGGTTGTTGAAGGTCACTGGTATGAAGAATCATCGACCAGCACTTCGTGCGATTCTGACGGTAACTGCTATGATACTACTACTTATTGGACGACAGATATCTGGGTCGATACCTCTCACTGGTATACTTTCTATACAGGTGGAGGATTCCGCTTCGAAAATAGTAATTCCTCTACACACGATCTCGATACTCTCGCTGCAATGAGAGAAGATATGGTTCTTAATTATATGAGTCATCAACTGACTTCTGAATTTTCTCTTTCTTCTGCTCGCGCTGATGAACTCGCAAAACTTGCTTGGCGCTACAATAAACTTGAAAACCGTCGTGAACTGACTGCTGACGAGAAAAATATCTTTGTGATGCAGTCCCTTGGAGTGAGTTTCACTAAGGTTGAAGCGGCTATGAGAAATCGTGCAGGAGGTAACGATACTTCATATCAGAATCTACTTAACACGGCCTCTGATTATAACCGCACGACTCCGGAAGAAATAGGTCGCTTCTTTGAAACTTATATTGCTGACGAGATTTAGATTTTATAAAAGGCCCTGAGTTTGACTCGGGGTCTTGCTTTCTAGAGTATAGATGTTAAAGGCGTGACGTATAACCGGCTGGGCTACATTTCTCACCGGTGTTCCTCCGGGAGTTTCGCCTTTCTCAACTCCGCCATGAGCGTGACCATGAAAGGCAATATCCACATCATTATTGTCGATGGCTTCCGCCAGATAATAACTCCCCAAAAAAGGATAGATTTCTTTTTTTTCACCCAAGAGTGTTTGGGTCGTTGGCGAGTAATGAAGAAGAACAATTTTATAGTCAGCCTCCATTTTTGCAATCACTGTTGATAATTCTAGGGCCAGCGTTTTAGTATGTCGGACAAAGGCCTTCATCTCTGGTTCTCCAAAATCAGAGCCACATGCACCGACAAAACCTCCGCCAAATCCTTTGGCTCCCGCTATCCCGATTTTTTGTCCTTTGATTTCCATAATGAGAGAGGATCTTTCAAGCACCGTCACGTTGGCATTTCTAAGTATTTCTTTAACGAGTTCGACTTGATTGACTTGGTAATCATGATTACCCAGAACAACAATGACGGGTATGGGACATTTGACCAGATCATCAGCTAAAACCTGCATTTCTTCAGGATGTCCAGTTTGAGTCAGATCTCCTGCGATTAAAAAAACATCCGCCCGATTACTGAGATCATGAAAATGATCACTTAAACGATTGGCGGATTTTCGGTCGTAATGAATATCCCCCGCAGCCGCCAGCCGAATCATCTGATCACCTCACTACTTTCTGGAGAGGTGAGAATTCTGACATGAACAAGATTTTTTACATCCATGCCAGGTGCAATATGATGTAAAACTTCCTCAACAGCATTCATTTGATCGACGGTAAAGACTTCACCTCTAGCGATGACTCCTTTATCTGTCACAGTGACTTTAATATCATGTTCAGCAATTCTTTCATCAGTAGTTAGTGCCTCCATAATTCTCGCTTTCACATAGATGGGCGACTCAAGGCATTTCTCTGCATGAGTTTTCTCCAAGTGAGAATGGGGCCGATAAGGATGAACAAAAGTTTCTGCCATATAACGAGCAGATTCAAAAAGGGAGCAATAGAGTTTTTGAACCACATCATTTGGTACAGCAATATCATTTGATTGAGCATAGAGCAGTAAAGCGAGAACTCTACGAGGGGCATGCTTGGCCCTTTTGAGAAGATACTCCCAATCCAGATTACCCTGAGTTAATACTGCTAGAGCATCATGCCAGTGGTGAGGAAGATTTTCCTGATGAACTGCGGCCTTAATGACGATAAAATCTTCTGGACTGATGGCATTGAGAAAGTGGCCATTATAAGAAATACGTCTGACGTGAGATCTGACTTCTTCATCAAAATAAATATCGCCTGATGATTTAAAAATAATATCGACCAAAATCTCTTCACTCCACGCTTTGTAGAGCCAGTGAGGATCACGAAGTTCAGTCGTAAAGCCTTTTTTTTCGAGGACTTCTACAATGGTAAGGGCATCATCTGGTCTCACAAAAAGATCAATGTCATGAGTGACCCGCGGTCGGCCTAATTCTTTAACGGCAATACCTCCAATAAGAGCGTAGGGAATATTCTTTTCTTCCATGGCACCAATGGTTGTAAAGAGCACGCGGTTGATGGTCTCCAGATCAGTTAAATTATGATCATGCCAATCAAGTTTATTCTGTCTGATGTCTTCTTCCCGGCTTAACTGTTTTGCAAATCCCATAATACCCCCCAGACGCCAGTATCATTCAATTGTGGGGCCAAGCTGAAAATGAATTTTAAAGCACTAGAGTAAAAGAATGGGGAAAGTTACCGCTTGAGTAGACTGGTTTATTTAAAAAGATGAACCATTAACGCGTGCAACGAGGCGGGGAGATTCACCTAAAAAAACTTTCGTTGGTGATTGAAATGGCAGAGCGTAATTTAACTGAGTTCCGTGCCCGCAGGGCAGTCCTTTTAAAACAGGATAAGGAAGTCTCTCG
>JBBARF010000084.1:0-16443 GCA_040399925.1 Bacteriovoracaceae bacterium | reverse complement strand
CACAAGGAAGAAACACTTAAATGGTTTAATGATCTTTTAGGCAAGGGTTTGATCGAAAAAAAAGCTGAGCAGCAGCTTCAGTGTCAGTCTTGTAATAACATGCTTCCAGATAGATTCGTCGAAGGTGAGTGTTATGTTTGTCACTATCCTGAAGCGCGTGGAGATGAGTGTCCAAGTTGCGGAACATGGATTGATCCTCTCAAACTTTTAAAACCTATTTGTAAATTTTGTGGCTCTCATGAAGTGAAGGCGATTGATTCATTCCAGTGGTACCTTATGCTCTCCAAGATGCATGAAAAGTTTCAAGCATGGTTTGATACGAAGAAATCTACCTGGCGAAAGAACGTGGTTCCTTTTGTTGAATCTCTGACAAAAGATAATCTGGTTGATCGCGCGATTACGCGTGATCTTGACTGGGGAATTGATGTTCCTTTGGCCGAAGCGAAAGGAAAAAAAATCTACGTATGGTTTGATGCTCCGATTGGTTACGTTTCAAATACAGCGCAGTTTTTAAAAGAGTCCGGATCTAAAGAAGATTACATCAAAGACTGGTGGGGCGCCAAAGATGTCAAAATTGTAAATTTCATTGGCAAAGATAATATTATTTTCCACTCGATCATTTTTCCTGTGATGAGTATGGGAACAGGATTTGTTAATCCCGTTTCAGATCTTCCGGCCAACCAGTATGTGAACCTTGAAGGTAAGCAGTTCTCAAAATCTAAGGGCTGGTACGTAGATGCTGATGAAGCCATCACTCAGTTTGGATCGGACGCTCTTCGTTTTTATCTCACGTCCCTGATACCAGAAACATCGGATTCGAGTTTCACATGGAAGGCGATGGAGCTTAAAATTAATTCAGAGCTCGCCAACAATATCGGGAACTTTGTTAACCGTGCCATGAAGTTCTCTGCTTCTAAATTTCCTGAAGGAATTACCGCTGATAAATTCGATGCTTTTTTCAAAGATCACGAGTCGGGAATTAAAGATTTCATTAAAGAGTACCATGAGCTTCTAGATTCTTATCAAATCAAGAAAGGTCAGGAACACATTATGGCCCTGGGTTCTAAGGTGAATCTATTCATCACTGAACGTGCACCCTGGACTGAATTTAAAACTGATCCGGAAAAAGCTCGTGAGACCATTGCGATCTCTACGGTCTATGTTCTGTTGATCGGAAGTTTCTTTGCTCCGTATCTTCCTCAATTATCTAAATCAATACTTTCATATTTTGGATTAAGCTCTGAAAGTGACATGGTCAAAAAGATCTACCAGGGCGATCTCGCTGCTCTGAAAAACTTCTTCACTGAAGACTTCAAGCTTCACGTAGATCCACAAGGACTTGTGCCTAAGATTGATCCGTTAGTTATCGCAGAACTTGACCTTAAACTTAAAGAGAAAGCTTCCACTTAGTGAAGGCTTTCTTCCTTCACACCTTTTCCAGCATAAACGGGATCAAATAGATTCCCATCGGTTTGTTTTACTGATCGTGCATCTGATAAAACTTTCTTTTCTACCTTTTCCATAATGTAGCCTGTAAGAGACGGAGAAAGGGCATGCCCAATTCTTGCCATGAGATCTGAGGTCCCAATATGAATGCTGTTCTTGGGCTTTTTAGCGAGTTTTACGATGGCGCTTGCTACTTTACAAGGATCAAGTTTTGAAGACGGGAGTGCGATCTCCTTACCTTTGTAGTTGGCCATGTGCTGAATCCCCGTCGTGTCGATAAACGAAGCAAAAACATCACTGACATAAATATTCGGGAAGTCTTTAAGCTCATTACGAAGCGATTCCGAGAGTCCTCGAAGTCCAAATTTACTGATGGTATAGGCTTCGGCAAAAGGAGCGCCGACATATGATCCGGTTGAATTCATATTGATGATCTGACCTTCACCGCGTGCTTTGAAGTGGGGGACAACAAAGTAAGTGCCATAAAGGGCACCAAAGAGATTTGTTTTGATAACCTGCTCGTGAGCATCCAGGGGAGTTTCTTCAAAATCACCTAAAGCGCCGACTCCGGCATTATTAAACCAGATATCAATCTTGTCGTAGAATTGGATCGCTTTATAAAATAGATTTTGAACATCGGCCCGATCTGAGACATCGGTCTTAATCGCGACGGCATTAGCTCCGAGACTTTCACATTCACTGGCAAGCTCCTGAAGAAAAGTTTCTCTTCTGGCCGCAAGTACGAGATTGACTCCCTCTTTGGCAAAAGCGAGGGCAGTTGCTTTGCCCACTCCACTTGATGCACCAGTGATGACAACTGTTTTACCATTCAGACTTTTAGATTTCATAAGGCCTCCTTGCTGAGAGGATTTTAGCTCTTTCTCGTGGAGAAACCTATGGAAGGAGATAAACACAAGAATGAATTGAGGTAGAGAGCTTCAGGATGTTATTGATTAAAATAGCGGGGATCGACTTTCAACCTATAGCCTTTCTTCGGATTGGTGGGGTCTTGAATGGGGCGATCCCAAGTTTCCAGAATCTTTCCTGTCTGCGAATCCACAAGGGCCTTGAACATCGCTTCCTTGTTATCCTTGCCTTTGATCGTTACGATGACTGATTCAACATTAATACCAGTGTCATTTTGAACCCAGATGAGGGAGGCGACTTTTTTAATTTCGATTTTTTCAACGGTGTCCCCACCTTGAATCTTCAAGGCGGCCACCAGTTTTTCTTCCCAGTCATCCGACTCAGAATTTTGAACATTAATATCTTTTGCTTCTTTTTTTACACCGGCCGGAAGTCCCATAATTTTTCTTTCTTGGACTTCTGGAGTTGCGACAATTTGTTTAACGAGTTCTTTCTTTTCAACCTTACCTACATCCATTAAGAACGAATAGCCAATTGCTCCTAACACGAGCAAGGTCATGAGAACTAAGAGAAGACGGAGCTTAGTCATTGACGGTGAAATCAAAATTGATGATTTTAAATGGTTTGGCACCATTGTACTCAGAATCGATGAAATCATCTGTAGGGAAGAGAGTATTTTCTGTATCCGTATAGCAATCAGTACAGTTCGTAAAACGTGCTCTTAGACGACAACGAAATTTCGTTCCCGGTGGAATCCACTTGTTCACTTCGATAACAAAAGCATTCCCTGGATTGAAAATAACATTAGTTGTCGAAGATCTGATCGTTTCAATATAAGATTTTTGAGGGGCAATCTTTGAGAAGTTTGCATCTGCACTTCCAGGGAGAACTCGAATTAAGCATTCATTTGGGTTGAAAGTAAAATCTTGATCAGAGTACGAGCCTGTATTGCTATACCCTAAACAATCTTTGTCCAAGAGGGCAAGCCCCTGCTTTTTTCTATATTCATTTTGAGATACCCACCGTGAGGAATCGACTCCATCCATTTGAACCATACAAATGGGTTGAGCTGCTTGAGTAGGGTAAGGTCCCCCAGCAATGGAACGAGTATATTTTTTATATTCGGTCATCGTGCTTCCGCAGTCATTGGTAGGCAAAGGAGCTATAGCTCCTTGATCAGTCGTCGTCGTCGTATCAATCACACAGGGTTTGTAATAGCCGGTGATCGTATCATAAATCATGTGATCGAAGTCATTGGCCAGAATATGTATACCGGCCATGGTACTATTTGAACTGTTATAAAGATTTGGTATAATGCCTACGACTTCACCCGGAGATATTTTAATATTGTTATTATTATATTGAGTGCCTGATACATTGGACGATAGAGTTGTCGCAATTCCTTTGAAAAGGAGATTCGATAAATATCCAGACATTGATTGAGCATCATCGATAATGAAATAGCTAGGACGATCTGATGTTACGGTGGCAAGACTAAGTAAACTTTTTGACATCAGAATAGATTTACGTCGATTCGCCTCTGTTACATTTGTAAGAGAGGCCGTTGGCATAGATGAAATAGCGTTCTTGTAGAATGTGGTTGCGCTCTTCGTTGAGTTGCCATTGTCATTATAGCTTCTAAAGAGAAGAAGGCCGTAGTCATCTAAAAGTCTTTCAGAATCAGTCATGCTAAAAGCACTACAGAAATTTCCGCTGCCGCTAGAGGCAATAAACTTTTTAATGTTTTTTCCCATCGTTTGAAAGAAGCGACGGTAAGAAGTTGGGTTAACAAGAGTTGCCCACGTATACGAAGAAGCTGGATCAAGATTTGTGAAATAATAATTTGACGTCGGTGCTGGATAGAAAGGAGAAGTTGCATAATCCAAACCAACTGAGCGGAGGTCACCAACTTCACTTAATGATTCAGCAATTAGCATCATCACATATGAAGTTGCGGTATCCTGCGCCGACATGCCTGCTTCTGGAGTACATTTATTTCTCAGTGACTCAGTCAATGCAACTAAGTAGTGACCGACAATTTGTCCAGCGTAGTGAATATCTTCATACGGATGATCCGGATCGTTTGGATCATAGAGGAGGTATTGAGGATAAGATAATCGGCCTTCAGAAGTAGTATCGATTCCTGGAATGTGCATGGGATCGCTTTCTGACATCGGTCTAGATGCATCAGAGAAGCGACCAAGGGCCCATTCTCCGATATGCGTTCTCCCGTTCATCACATAGCTGAAATAATCTGCAAGGCCTTCATTTAATGAAGCACTTTCATTGTATCCATGACTCACAAGATTTGATCTGAATGTCGTCGTATCTGAAGCCGTTGTTCCATTACGTAAGTTCATCATGACCGCAACAAATGCATGGCCCAGCTCATGGTAGATGACAGATGGATCTTGGACATAATAAAAATTTGGATGGGTTGGATCAGAGCCAAAACATAGTTCAGGTCCAGCAGGGCTGAATTGAGCGTTGTCAAAATTTTCACAAGTTGCGTATGAAGTTAAAAAATCATTTTTAAATAATTGACTGTTATCCGACGAGACACCCTTGAACCACCACATATTTGAACTTTTCAAATAAGATGGAATATTTTTGGGAACGTTAAGTAGAGAAGTTCCGCCATGTAATTTTTTATAGGCAAACGTCATCTTATCAAAAAATGTACTGATACCTTTATTGAGGTGATAGAGTGCATTAACCTGATAAAATTCTCTCGATCCAGCTGCGTAGATCCATGTGCCGTCCGCTTGACGAGTAGGAAGGGGCTCAAGAGCTCCCTTTACTCCATACGATTGTACACAATCAGTTTTAACAGCATCTGTGCGGTAAGGAATGTAGTAGTAATTAAATTCCATACCACAATCACTCTTGAGCTGACTGCTGTCGGTAATGAACTGAGGATTTCTCTTATCAATGAACGATGAAATATCAATTTTATTTCCGTAACCCGCACCCGCGAGAAGTGCCGGAGATTCAGGATAGATGAAAGCTCTATTGGCGTATGATGAGTCGTACGCTATTTGGCCACTGCTTGCACTCGGAGAAAGTTCGGTGATATTACACGAGACCAGCACAGCGAGAGCTGCGATGGGAAGAAGGGCAATAGGTTTTATCATCCACTGACGTACCATATTCATTTTAACCTTATCGGTCGAGAAATCCGATTCTCAACCGACTACTATACTCGACTTAACTTTATTGACCGCTGGCCAATGCTCCACCTTGTTGACCGGTTACAGCTTGTTTAAGACCTCTGTCGTTGTAGCGGTAGTGAGAGTCATCATCGGCTACACAGAATTCAGGTGAAGCGGTTGAAGAGTCGAGTTTTGGGCCGTCGCTGACAACTCCACCAGGGAAGGTCGCTGTGAATGATGTTTTAATCCTAGCTAGCAACGACTCAAGCTTCTTATCACAATCCCCAGCAACTATAATTTCTATACAGTATTTTGTTTGATATCTGTAGGACTCATCATCACAGGTATATTCAACTTTTTGATCTTCTTTACCTATAACGTATAGCCTCTGTTTTTTGAACTCAGGAGCTTTATCTGCTTCTTTGCAGCTTTTGTCGGTCGGATCGAGATCAGCTGTCTTTGTGTATTCTTCACAACTTTTTTTACCACTACCTTTAACCGTAGTAGCGTCTTTTAATTTTCCACACATCGTCCAAACATCAACTTCATTCTTTGATCCTGTCCCACTTTCGCTTCCATACGATCTACAAACCTTCTGGAACTCCATCGCTGCCGCTGCGGCTGCCGAACTTCCCAGTTTATTAGAAGCGAGTAGAGCAGATTTCACTAATTCAGCAGTATCACCCTGACAGGCAATATCTGGTCTATCGTGAGCAGTACCAAAACGATCACAAAATTCAGGAAGTTTTTCCCCGAACTCTGAGAGAATTTTTAAATCCGCTTCACCTTTCTTATTCATATTGTTAGTAAAACCTTGAACCGCCGACTTACAGTTTGTTTCCATTTGACCGGCTTTTTCTGAAACCGAAGCATAAAGTCTTTCATTTTTTCTCGCGTAATCATTAACACCTTTCATGAAGGCAGTTTTGTAACTCGTTACTTCTGCTTTTAGAAGACTTACGTTCTTTTTGAAAGCGTCGAATGCGGCAGCTGGATCTTCGAGGAATACTTCGTGATCGGAGAAGCCAGCTAGTTTTGTTGTTTTAGGATCTGACACGATTCCATCTGGTACAGAGAAGCTCGCGACACCAAGAGAAGGGAATCCACCTTGCATCGCCTTGATTTGACCTTCGTATAGACCTTGTGATTTTTCATACAACGATTTTAGGGCCGCTACGTGGTTAGTTACTGCTCTATTATAGTTTTGAACTTTTGCTGTACGAGATTTTTCTAGAGTTTCAACGTTCTGTTTAGTTTGATTATTACATGCTTGCATGTTAGTTGAACATGAGTTGGCCGCTGCTGCACAGAAGCTTGCTTTTGTAGTGTCGAAACGAGCTGGTGAGCATGAACCAGCTTGAGTGCTGTTGGCGATATCAGAAGATTCACAATTAATAAGTCTTTTTGTGATGGCCTGTTTAAGCTTCTCTGCTTGGGTGTTTGCCATTTTTGTATACTGATTACGGAGTGACTTCAGAGTATTGATGGCTGTTTGACCAGTCATACTTGCTTTAAGTCTGTTTGATTTAAATTGAGCATCACAGTTATTGATAACTTCTGCGTAGAAGTCTGAAGCTGCAATATTACCTTTAGCAACAGTCTTCTCTGACTTCGTCCCATCGGCTCCAAGAACTGTCGTATTAAACCAGCTGTTCTGGCGAACTACACGACGTTCGTCTTTCTTCGCAGCTTTGAGAAGAGCAAGTTTTTCTTCTGGACTTGTATTCTCTTGAGTCAGAATGTTTTTTAAGTTTGTATCAAAGATATAAGACGAGTTTGTATTAGCTTCTTTTGATTTTGTTAGATCGTAGGATTTTGATTTAATAAAATCAAGAGAACTGTTTGAAGAGGCGAGGGCGCGATTTAAACACTCTTGCTTCATTCTGTTGGCCATTGATCCTAAGAGATCATCGAAATTTGTAGCACTCGGATCAGCAAGTTTAGCAATCACTTCTGGATCCATCGATTTAAATGAACCCAGTTCAGATACTGCAGTTGATTGAAGTTTATTTAAAGGGAGTACTTCGTTATTAAAGTTAGTAGAAAGTTCACTGTATTCAGTCGACTTAATAAGATTGTTAATCCCGAAGTTCGATGCCGTTTGGCCAGGAACTCCAGCGAGAAGGTTGGCAAGACTGTTTTGTCCCATGCCTGCTTCACCGAATTTTGTTTTAACATAAGTTGCAGCACCATTGGCGACTTTGTTGATGTCGGCAACAACTTCACCATATTTAGATGTGAATGATGCACCGTTAAGACCGTTGGGTGATTTCATATCGAGGTTAGCAATTTGTTCCGTTTGTGATTTTCTCAAACCTTTTGTAAAAAGATTTTCAGCTTTGAAGCCCTCGAGTGAATTACAAGCTGGATTACCGAATTCTTTCTCTAGCTTTTTCAACTCTCTTTCTCTGAATCCAGCATCAATATCATTAGCGAGGATAGGATCTTTACCGTCAAGAATTTCAGTCGCAAGAGCAATTTCGCTTTTCTCGCCTTTTGCTCCCATGATGAACTCAGAATTCATACGACTAAGTTCGCTGTTTAATTTATTTAGCTCGCTCAATTTATCATTGAAAAAGTTTTCAAGGACGTTCGTTGCTTTCGTCATACAAGCTTTGGCGCCAATGAATTCTTTTGAAGAGTCAGAGTATAGATTATTGATGTCTTTGAAATGAGTTTCGAACTGCTTGGCCTGTCCAAGATACATCGAACTCACACGAGGATCCTGAGGGATACCACCGCCACTTGGATCACAGATGTCAGGCTCAACGACGTTAAGTGGTTTAAGCATTTGGCAGTCAAGGTTTGCTGGGTGAGATGCTAGATATTCAGAGAGACCAGGGATTTTAGCCCTTAAGAGTGCCGAATTAAATACCTCAGGGTCTTGTACCGGGAGCTTCTGTTGCTCGAGCATATTTAAATCATTACTGTAAACTCCCATGTTACCGCCACCGATCCCCATGGTATTGATACCAGCAGACTGCATGAGCCCTGTACCAATATTTAAAACCTTGTTCGCAGTATTTGCGAAGTCTTTTTTATTTTCTTTCTCTTTCGCCATCGCAGGTGCGATCGGAGCCAGAATAAATTGAAGCGATAAGGAGAGTGTGAGTAGTTTTGGTAAATTCGGTTTCATAAATAACCCTTAAAGAGGAATTGGTATCTGGTTGTTTTTTCGGCATTTTCCGGAGAAAAGCTTAGTATTTACATGTTAGTCTACCCTTATGGTCGGCTACTCCCTAATCTTGGTCGAATTTCTTGGCATTCGATGCAAAAAAAGTGAAAATTAATAGAGTAATTTCAATAGTTTTGACGAGGGAAGGTCGTTTGTTTAAAAAGCTCTTCGGTGGCCCAAAAGTGCCACCAAATAATGGCGATACGAACCCTATGCTTAAGGTTGATACCGGTCGTTGGGTGAAGGTCTTTGAGCTTGAGCTCAGTAATATGGAGGATACTCCGACTTACCAACTCACTCATCAACTCTCAATCGGAAGTGAGATTGGAAACATTGTTATCGCCGATCCATCCATTTCTCCTCGCCACTGTACTTTTATTATGCAACAAGAAGTGATCTCTGTTCTGGATCACGGAAGTGTTTCTGGAACTTTCGTTAATGGTACAAAAATCCCTCCTGGAAAATACATCATTTTAGAAGACACTGATATCATCGTAGCAGGCGATCTCGAAGTCAGGATCAAGGTCAAAACGGTTGAAGCTTCGGTCGAAGAGATTCCTGAAGTTCCTGAGCCGCAAACGATGGTTATGAAAAAAAGCGACTTTGACTCTGCTAAATCGGTAGAGGATGAAGTGGATGATGTTCTTCAGGCCGAAGCAAATGATGAACAAGAAAAGGAACAAGTGGAAGAGGACGGAGAAGAAATAGAAGAAGTTGAGGAAGACGAAGAAGCTGAAGAAGTAGAAGAAGTAGAAGAAGAAGCGGGGCCTGTACTTAAAAAAAGAGACAAGGACAAAGTTCTTGAACAAGCGGCACCAGGTAAGTTTGATTTAATTTTTGGCCGCAAGAGCAAGAGCAATAAAATAGCTGAAGCTAAAGCTAAAGCTAAAGCGAAGGCGAAGAGTAGCCAAAATTCGAACAAGAATAAAAAATCTTCAAAAAGTAAAAGCTTCAGTATAGCCACTGACTCTGAATATTCTGCCAATAGTATTTTAAGAGTTATCGCTGTCTCATGCGATCTCTTACTCTCATATTCAATCTATGTGGTGTTTTCTCCTTTTGATGAATTCAGAGAATTTCTGGATTTTATTCCTGCAGCGATAGCTGATTTAATCGATATTGACTGGAAAACCATTTGGGCTACCATCACCGAAGATTACGGTTTTTTAAATGGTCTGGCCGAAGATGCCATTCAGCTTTTTAACGGGTCTATGCATCTTGGACCAATTCTTCTTATTTTTATCTTGCTAAGACTTGCGACAACATTCCTGCTGGGTGTTTCGATTTCAGAACGGTTCCTTGGAATTGTGGCCAAAGGAAATGGGATTTGGGCTAGAATTGGTGGCGCATTAAGAGTGATTATTGGTGCTATCACAGGACCATTTGTTATTTTTGATGTCCCTGCTTTGGTTTCGCGCCGAACTTTTAAAGAGTTCATGACTTTTACTCAAACTTTTATTTCATCTAAGTTTTTTGCCATTCTTGGAACGCTCCTTTATTTCCCACTTTGTGTGGCCATCGCTCTGTTTTCTCCTCTGATGCAGGGACTTGAACCTCCTGAAGCGATTGTTATCAGCGATAGACTCGAGCAGAAAATAAGAGTCGCGACCGATCCAGCTGTTCCTCAGGTCGCAGCGACTTTAGTGGAAGATTCGAGCACTTCTTATCATCTGGATTTAAAGTATGACCCGGCCAATGTTGAAATTATTCCTTTGTTTAAATTCAAAGGTAATCAGGCCAAAACTCAGTATCAAAACCAAATGGCTTTCCTTCACAAAGATCTTCAGCGAACTGTGACTCTTGAGGTGTATAAGAAGTTTGATTTGAAACAGCTGCTTGGTATTGGGATGAGAGGGAACGTTTTCATTTTCAATAAGTTTCCACAAATTCATGATTTCGTTTATACCTCAGCGGACGTAAATCCTTCACTTCGTGGTAAGCCAGATAGCACTCTTGAGCAGAAATTTGCCAATGAATTCATAATGTTTACCAAAATGAGCTTTGATCTTGATGTGAATAATGCCTTCGAATTTATGCAAGCTGAATCACCTCTGATCAGAGGCTTTATCGAGTATCGTTCTGCGCTTCTAGCCCTTCTTGAATATAAAGATTTTGAAAGCATCAGCTTTAGTAAAATCGGGAATCAGACGTTCATGAAGATCCGGTATCTGAAGCAGAAGCCTTTTGACCTGATCATCCCATTGGTCAAAGGTGAAGGACGTATCTATAAAGTTGAGTTTGATAAAAAAGAAACTCTGGGTGCCTTAAATACCAAGTTTTATAAGTACACTCTTGATGAATCTCACTGGAATTTTGATAAGAAGAGCATTGAAATAAATGAATCCTTAACTCCCATGCAGGTTTTGGATGTTTTTGCGAATCTTAACTTTAAGAAAAAAGAAATTTCTCCAGAGAAAGCTCAGGCCCTCTACGGATATTATTTTGAAAAATCTTCTAAGGTTGTAAAAGATCTGGTTCCCACTGAATATGCTCTCTGGAAAGAGTCAGTTCAGGATGCCTATCAGATAATGGAAGTCCTCTCAGAAGGTGCTGCTACTGCTGCTGCTACTCCAAAAGTTGAAGTAACGCCGGTACCTGATGGAATGGTCGGTCCGCCAATGCCTGTTGCACCAGCTTCGGAAGATCCAAGACTTAAACTTCTGCAAAACTTTAAAGACTTAAAGGATGCAGTCGATTCGATGAATAAAACTTATTTTGGCCTTGAACAAAATCCGAGCGTGTAGGGAATTGATATGAATCCGATTGAAGCCATTATTTATGGATTAATTCAAGGTCTCTCTGAGTTTTTGCCCGTTAGTAGCAGTGGTCATCTTGCTCTTCTTCCTTATGTGATGAATATCAAGGACCCCGGTGTTGTCTTTGATCTGATGATGCATTTAGGAACGGCGATGGCCGTTATCTTATATTTTCGGAGAGAAATTGCCGGCTATATTAAAACGTTTACTCCCTCTTTAATTAATTTTAATCAGGGAAGTACTGATCAATGGTTTGTCAGAAATTTTATTTTTGCGACCTTCGTTAGTGTTCTCTTTATTGTTCTACTTATGCCAGTTTCAAAACTGGCCCGAGATCCATGGTTTATTATTGCCAACCTTTCGGTTTTCGGAATTCTCCTTTGGGTTGCTGACAGACTAAATAAAAAGAGATCTCTTTTTCTCGAATCACCCATGGAATCGGGCCTGCAATTAAAGCTCGCGGGACTTATAGGTCTGGCCCAGGCGATCGCTATCTTTCCAGGGGTAAGTCGATCAGGGATTACCCTCACAATGGCGCTTATCCTTGGAATGAGGCGTAAAGAGGCGGGAGCCTTCTCTTTCCTGCTTTCATTACCCATTATCGTGGCAGGGATTTTCAAAGAGATCCCTGATCTGATGAAAGAAGAGAACAATACCCAGTTCATGGTACTTTTTTTGGGGGTCGCAACGTCATTTATTGTAGGTTACTTAACAGTGCATTTCTTCATGAAACTCATCGCTAAAATTCAGCTGGGATACTTCACGATTTATCGCATTCTCTTGGCCACTTTAATGTATTTCTCTTTGTAATAAGATCTTAGTTCTCATTGTAATTAGAAGGCACGCAGTAGACGTGATTATTCCATCTCACACCTGCATCCACTCTTGAACCCACAGCTTTTGTTTCAGTGTTGTTGTCCACAGCGTCCGTGCGATAGTTCATACGTTCAGTGGTATTAAGATTTGTCGCAGGAACAAGGTAGTTCCCATTGGTGATAGGAATCGACATTCGGCTTAGAGCAACCCCGGTCACGGCCTTACCAGAACAACAAAGTTTCTTCTGATTGGCCATGAGTTTTACCTGTCCAGGATCTGTAATGTAACCTGTGTTCTTATCGTAGAACGAATCAGAAAGTCCGCGCCCTTCTGAAGATACATAACGGTTAAGATAAAGAGTTACGTCGGTGTAATCTGGCAGACAACAACGGAGTGGACCATTGATATTGGCGAGATAACCCGTACAGCATTGTGATGTCGTAGTTGTTGTGGGCACTTCTTGTCCCGAAGGAATACAACAGTTGAATTCACTCTCAGAGAAGACTTTTTTAAGTTTACCTGCGCCCATTTCGAATTTATCGTAACTCATTCCGGAGTAGTACTTTTTACCCGCGCTGTCTTGGAAGTCTTCTAGAGTTGAGGCTGCAGTATAAAGCCCCGTAGATGGATTAAATTCGTAAGTATTAATTGGGGATAACATAACAGCTTTAACAGAACTAATAAGAGGAACTTTCTTGGCAGCGTGGGTTAATCCAAAGGCACCAACATTATTTAGCTGAGAATCATCCACCAGCTGAAAGATATCATCATTGGTTTTAATGGCGGCTTGTGGGATACCAATAAGTTCAAGAGAAGAAGCCCAATCTAGATAAAGTTTTTTCTCAGCGTCCGTGAGACTCTTAATTTCACATGATGAATCAGTCGAGTGGTTAGGGTCACATTCAAATGCTGGATCAATCACACCGAGTGTTCCATTCTGAGCATTCCAGCTTATATGCTTAAACATCGCCTTATCCACAATCTGAGCTTTTGATTTTGACCACGCGTGACCGCCACCATTTTCAGAATGGAAGCTTCGTACCCAGTTTTGTGTACAACAAGTTCTTTGGTTGATGGCATCCAGAGTTTTAAACTGTCTATCAATCTGAAGCAATCGTTGAACAGAGTCAGCAGCAAGTAGAGAAAGAGCAAAAGTTTTAGTTGATGAAATTTCAATCGGGTTACAAGTCATTTTGTCGTAACCCGTATGAACCCGAGAATAGCGCTTGGTATAAGTGAGGGGAGCATTAACTCCAGCAACTTTGATTTTCCTTGTCGCAGAATCACACCATTCAGCACTTGTTGCTTCTGCAGTCTGAGTGAAGACGGTCATCGTTTTACCAAACTCGCGGCAACAAACATTCTTCTTAAGATCGTAATCAGGATTAAGACCTGCATTGACGTTTTTAAACTCGATATTTCCACACACCAGATCTTCCTGCCAGTAAGACTTTTCGGCCGTTGTTAGAATTCCGCTTAAGTCTGCAATTCTCACTTTATCGGCAATCACAGAAGACGGTGCACATTCCAGATCACTGAAGCACGATGCTCCCGGAGCTCTTAGACAAGCATTCCGTTGGTATCCAACAGTGGTGATTTGACTTTCATTGGTCGAACTGAAGACATTGGTCGACAAGGCGGGGTTATTCAGTGGAGAAATATCTAAAAGGTTACTTGAAAGGTTTTGGTTAATGGTGAACTGATTGATGACATCATCACCAAGAGGCAAGTCGTAGTACTGAATTGAAATCCCTACAGCATCAGTGGCAGGACAAGCGTTCAGGTACTTGACACTTCCTGCTCCTGACATCGTCGCACCCACGCCAAAGAGTTTATCGGAAGACGAATTCTGAGTGGCACCAAGTCGGTTAAGATCGTAAGTTCGTGTCGCTCCCGAAATATTTCGTCCTGGAATACAGATAGAGGATACATTATTGGCACCTAGTCCAGAGTCCAATGCAAGGGCAGAAACTGTTTCCTTTCCATAGTAATTATAAGGACGACCGATAATTCGAGCATTAAGTCCAATCGTATCAGATTTTGCCAGAGGATCTGCATCCATCGCATTTTGCGAAGCGGGACTTGCAGCAAAACGAGCAATCTTCTGATTAAAGCGCGATGGAGTACCAAGAGATACGCAAGAGTTGTTAGATGAACACGCCAGGGTACCAATCAAACTTGAACTATTAAAAGTCGTTAAATTTGCATTCAGAAGGTCATTAAGACAAGGAGCTCCACGTCCACGATAAGCGCAGCGTTTGGCCTGTCCATTTGTTCCACCGACAATTGATGCCACTGTTTTCGTGATTGAACCAACAACTTCATTTCCATTAGCATCAAATTGAGGCCAGGCGGTTGATACGCCACCAACACTTTGACAAGAGTACTCGTAACCCAGTTGTCTGAAGCAATCATTATCATTTGAACAATAATGGGACTTCTGACATTCAGATCCTGACGTTTCAGTATCATGATCAGGAATATCTGTGAGGACGT
This sequence comes from Bacteriovoracaceae bacterium, assembly GCA_040399925.1. Lineage (GTDB taxonomy): Bacteria > Bdellovibrionota > Bacteriovoracia > Bacteriovoracales > Bacteriovoracaceae > Peredibacter. The sequence continues at coordinate 1,735 of JBBARF010000084.1, read as the reverse complement.
TAGATTCAGAAACAGTCACTGTGAAATTACTATCAATGTTTTGATCGCCGAAGTAAGCGTTCACTGCTAAAAAGAGTTTGCCTGTCGTGGCCTTTATTCTTCTTTCATTACCAATAGAGAACCAGTTTACACCATCAAAAGATCCAATGATTGATCCATAATCAAACCCAAACCAATCACGTGAGTAGCCATTCGCAAAAAGTAGATGCTGACCTTTAAGTCGGGCAATTCTCTGATCCTTAGGGGTTCCTGCAGCCTTATGAGTCCATGGAATCATGGTGGCAGGAATAAAACAGGCGCGTCCATAAAGAAGATCGTCACTGCGGTAAATAGTGGCGTTATTCATTCGACGCGATTCATATTTATCCGGAGTGTAACCACCCCCAGATCCTGCAAAGTTTTGTGGAAAAATTTTCTGGAGAGCCGAGTAATAGTCCGTTCCACAATTGATACAACTAGAGAATGATCCACTGTTAACATAAATATCGTAGATCTTATCTTTTTTTACACTCGCCATTTTGGCCGGGCGAGGTGAGAGGGCATCAGATTTAGTAAATGATCCGTAGATTTCGTTAAATCCTACATAAACATTTGTACCAACGTTATTAGGCTTGAGTGGATTACTACTGTTGTATTTAAACTCTGCGTTCTCCTGTGGATTGGCCGCACTGTAGTCAGTGTCGTAGCTCAGACCAGAGGTATCGTAGTAACGGTGAGGAATATTTTTATTTGAAACATAAACAGTTTGATTGATCGGGGGTTCTGCCGTGGTAGTAGACGGATAAGTACATTCGTAATTAGTTAAACTTCCCGCAGTTAGGATCGGTTTTAAGTTACAATTAATTGTCCCTGAGCATGCACATGTTGCATTGACCTTTGTCTGCGCGACATTTTTAGATGCCATCACCGATGCACCTTGCGAGGTGAAGTAAGTGATTGCAATTTCCTGATTTTGGAAAAGGGTATAATTAAATGTTATTTTTCCCTGACTTCTCTGCCACTTGGTTGGATCTTCCGGAACGGTCACTCCACTGACTTTAACAATGATATTAGTATTAGCTACAATGTTAGGATCAGTAGAATTTAAATCTGCATACTTGGGTAGAAGGAATTCTGGGCTAGCGTCGTGGTAAGTCGTTTTCGAAGTATCTAATGATTTATAGATATAAGTTTTGGTACACTTCGCGAGGGTCACTGAAACTTTCTCACAAGTGCCATCCACTTTATAAGTGAGATAGAGATTCTTATCCTGTGCCGTCGCAGGGTAGGGCTCGCTCAAGGTGATTTGCTGACCAGTGGTCAGTAAATCATTTGCCGCCGAAGCGGTCATGCCAGAGATAATGGCGCCAGCATCAAAGATTGTTTTACCGGCATAGATAACTTTCACAATATTACTATCAGGCAGACCTGGTAAAATAGTTTTAAAGGTAACATCATCACTCGGTACCGTGTAAAGAGTAGAGGTGTTGGTGGCATTCAGGGTTTTGACAGTACAATGAGAGAATTCTCCATCGACTTTATTGAGACAGTTATAGAGTTGAGTTAATTCCATTAATTGAACTTGGGCCGCATAAACGGGATCAACACCTGTTCCTGGATCTTCAGTTTCAACCGGACGACGGTCACAAACAAAATAATATTGTGGATAAGGCAGGAAGTGTGTCGGGTTCAGACGAACATCTTCAGGGGCAGCGGCATAACCTGGATCAAAGTCAGCACCTGGTCGTTTTGCCCC
>JBBARF010000083.1:0-16586 GCA_040399925.1 Bacteriovoracaceae bacterium | reverse complement strand
TTTGGATTTATTGCCGGTCAAGATCTAGATTGGTGAGTTAATGGATCGCTTACCTTGCAAGAGCATGCCAATAAGGAGTGGTGTAAGAAATTTTTCTAAGTGTTTAATTATTTGTAGGTTATGAAATGTAAGAGTGTCTCAATCTTGATACACGTGAAACAAGTGTCTCAGAAAAGTGTCTCGGACAGTTGTTTCAAATTCGATACACTTGTTTCATGGAGAGTTGAAGGATACGTAATTAAAAAGGGCGGCTTTCTTTGCCACCCTTTTGTTTTGAAATCATTTGTTCATGAGAGCAGGGGACGGAAACTTATCTAGCTTTAGAAACCTTTTATTGCTTGGATGTGCTGCGATTGTGTTTCGTGCCACTATTAGGAGCACTTCCTGAACTTTTATTACTATTAATTGATCGGTCAGAGTCAGTTACTCCCACATGACCAATATCAGTATCTGTACCTTTCTTCACTTTGAAATAATCGCCAAATTGATGCTGAACATTTTTAATTGAAAAATCTTTTCGACTCATAAGTCCAGGGGAGCAATAAATCTCACTAATAGACTTAATTTGTTTTTTATCCATGGCACTGAATCCCTTCAGCTTTATGTCGCTACTAGATTTCATGAAGGTACGTTCTTTATCGAAAATATAAAATGGTCCAGACTTTTCTTTTTCAGTAACCCAATTAAGATCATTAACTTGAAAAGCTCGAGAGTCTCCTGGGTTATTTATGTATGCTGTTTTCGGCATATGTTCATCGTCCCCTTCCGAACGGACCAGCATTGTGCCTTGTATGCAACAATAAGAGTTTAACTGTTTATAATATTCTGGATTAGTTGATTCTACCATTGCACTTAGACTTTCCGAATATTTACCGTCACTAAAGCAACTTTTAACACTTGCTAAATACCATTTACGGTCTTTCCATCCTACCCCGAGAGAATATCCAAGTTGCGTCTCTTTAATTGAAACTGCTTTATCATTCATATCTTTGTAAGGGTATGGACTAACACTAAATGGAATGCCAACTTTGGTACTTTGTATTAAAGAAAATTGTTTCGGCCGATCTCCATGCTCTTGTGCCATGACTCCAGTGACTAGAAATAAGTTTAAAAGCAAAATGGCATAAGTTCTCATACAGACCCTTGATATTATAATTACCTAAGTAACTTATCGGGAATACGTACTAGAACTAAAATAAATTATACTCGAATCGTAGTCCCTTACTAAAAGAAAGCCTTGAAGCTATGTGGCTAAACACCTTAAATTTCATTGATTTATTACTACTCGGAAGCCCCTGAATTGAAGGGCGAACTTTATTGATCAATCCCCGGCTTCGATGATCGGGGGATTGAGTCGGTGATTAAGGCAATAAGTTATGTGTCGTACTGTGAAAAAATTTGAAAATCAGTCCCAAGATTGTATTTGATACTTTTAAGTGTCAGATCGCCTGATAGCCATTTCAGAGATCCCCTTTCACACTCAAGTATTAAGGTCGTGTCACGAGTGCTTGTAAAAGTTAGACGGGTAGAACATTTATTCTCTGGATCGGTTGTGCCTGACACCAGTGCGAAAATCTCACCTTTGTCTACCTTTTGAATATTTGAGTCTTGTATATGAACACTGCAAGAAGTTTCATAGTTACTACTAACTATATATCTAGAAACTTGTTTACCATTGTTATAGTAAAGCACTGAAGAATTCCATCCATCCCCATTTTTAGACTCATGCTTACTCAATGAAATAGTCTTATTAACTGATATAAAAAGCGGTGCTTGTTCTAGGCCACATGCTGAAGTGCTTGCAAAAGCGGTGATACTTGAACATAAAAGTAAAAGAACAAACAAGTTAATCTTTGTCATACATCCCCCGGATTCATATCTAATGTTAATAATCCAATATATGTAACGTATTTCTTAGCCATTATGACATGTCTTGAAAAATTCAATAGATACCTCGAATTATTTACAGTGGTAGTTTTCAAAATGATTTTTTATGAATTTCGGATGGTTACAGCGAGGGAGAGGGGGAGCGACAACCAAGTGTCGCTCTTAATAATTAAGCCGCTTTCTTAAAGCTGATTCTCATTTCTTCACCAAGGGCGCCTAAGACTCTGACGAGGACATCTAGGGATATGCCATGAGTATCATTTTTTAGTATTTTGGTAATGCGCGCCCGAGAAGTTCCTGCGATCTTAGCAATGTCCGTAACAGTTAGATCATTGCTTTCAGAGCTTGAGATGATCTTATTCGTTATCATTAGTCTCACTTCCCACTCAATAGCATCTAAGGGAGATAGGCCAAGTGCTGCCGCAAGTTCCTTGGAGTTTTTAGTAACGACGACTTTGTTTCTTTTCATAAGATATCCTTTAAATTTTTCTTACCCAGTTCAATATCTTTTAGTGGCGTTTTTTGAGTTTTCTTCTTAAAAGCATGAAAAACGATGATCTCGTTTTCAATTTTTAATAAGTAAAAAACTCGATATGCGCCATCCTCACCTTTAACTCTTAGTTCGTAACACCCTTTACCAACTGAAGGCATGGGTTTTGAGTGAGGCATTGCAAGGGATTCACCCATTTGCAGTTTAAAGAGAAGGTATCCCAACTCTTTTCTTATGGTGTCCGGGAAACTTTGAACTTCCTTGAGTGCCTTTTTGTTCCATACGATCTTGTTCATAAATCTCCAACGGTGTTAGTGTATCATATTCGGTACACTTGCACAAGTAAGGCTTTTGCCCTGATTCATTCAGAATTTTCCAACTTAACCCAAAGGAATTTATATATCTGGCCTAAACCTTGGATCTTTTCTTACGTTTTCTACAGGTATACCAGTCTCCCAAAAATAGTCGCCAGTCCCATAGGGAAGCAATTCATGCTCTTTTACCGTATAAATATAGGCCCGGGATTTAGGGCTATTTCCGCATACCGCAGGATAGATCGCGATTTCTTTTAATCCATCCCCATTGAGATCTCTTGCGTAAGAATTTGAACCCAGTTTCACGAAATAGATAAAAAAACTACCTTCCCAAGGTTCGATGAGATTGTCATAGGAATAAGTTATGCCTTTATAGATCAAACTTATTGTTGTGGCCGGAGAGCAATCTGTGTCCTCAGAACGACCAGCAATACGACAAGCAGGATTAACCTTATTTAGCATGACTAATTTGATGTGGGGATCAAGCTTGATTTCGTGAGTTCCGGTCCAGATCTGGGCGAAGGAGACATTAGAGAGTAGGCTTGCGATTGAGAGAATTATGATAAAGTTTGAAGACTTCATCTGCATATTTGTCTCCGAGTTTATTCCACTGATTGTAATATTTGACCGTTGAATATAAATCTTTCTTTTTAATTTTTTTGTCTCTGCACAGGAGATAGTACTTATGGGAAAGCCAGCGTGTCCCAGCTGCGATGTTGATAACAGAGTCAGTAAGATCTTCTAGTTTGAGTTGAAGGTAATGGTCTGGAACTTCAATATTCTTTCTACTGTCTGGAATGCCTTCTAATCGATAAAGCGTTGATTGTAGAATCTGCATTAGGCCTGTGGCAGAACTATTCTTGGCCCGTGTTCTTACTTGTGTTCTGAAGCTGGATTCTTTAGCAATTAAGGCCTTAATGAGAAGTGGGTTAAGACCTTCTGGAAAAGGAAGTCCTTGCTCTTTCCAAAAGTTTATCCAGAACTGGATAACTGAATCAAGTTCGGGATATTCATCAAATCCTTTTACAGCACCAACCGAAGGATAGTCACGATCACCATGCCAATACAAATAGAGAAGGTTTTCGGGGAGCAGAATTGCCTTCTTACCTCGATTCTTACGAGTGTGGGCCTTAACATAATACTTGATTCCATTTTGAGATATTTTGGTGTGTCGTTTGACCACATGTGAACCAGGTGGCGCCATCTTAAGAGTATGAGGGCGTTTTAGAAGTGACATGGTTTTAGTTTATAAAAGAATGGTTTGAGCGTCCACGACGAAAAGGTGCCAGGTTAGCTTTTAAATTTTGTTTCTTAGCTCATTCCGACTTTTCCGACTGAAGTCGTGAAATGGGGTTAAAAGAAGTGAAATATGGTGAAGTGATGAGTCTGCTGGAAAGTCGATTTTCATTCACAAATAATGAAAATGCTTAGAGTTTAATTTTTCCCGAAGTTAGATCGGGTAGTTCGGGCATGCTCTAACTGAACGATTTTATTGATAAAAAAAGAAGTAATATCTGACCCGAGGCAGTTCTGGCATAAAGGGACCTAACTAGGTTTTCTATTGCTTAACCGATTGAAATCACGAGCATCAATGAATGATTATTTATTAAATTTTCATGCAAACCGTCCGATATGTATGCTATAATGAATCGGAGAGCGAGGCATTTATGCTTAAACTAGATACTGTTAAAAAAAATCTAAAATCGGGAACGCTTTATCGTCGAAGCGACCTTGCAAAATTAAGCACCAGTGTTGACCGTCATGTTGCTTTGCTGGTCAAAGAAGGAACGCTTAAAAAAGTAGGACCAGGACTTTATTTAAAACCTTCTACAAGTAAATGGGGGGAAGTTCCTTCTGATGATAAAGACCTAGTTCGAGCTTTTTTAAAGGACGAACGCTTTCTGGTCTTTTCTTTTAATAGCTATAATGGTCTTGGATTGGGGACAACCCAACTTTATAATCATACAGTAGTGTATAATCATAAAAGACATGGCCAGTTCAAATTAGGTAATCGTGTTTATGATTTTCGTATGAAGCCTGATTTTCCTGTCCAATTTAATCGAGAAGTTCTTCTTGTTGATATGTTGAATAATTTTTCTGAATTGGCCGAAGATGAGAAAAAAGTTTTTGAAGCCCTAAAAAGAAAAGTTTCAACTTTTGATAAATCGGAGCTTGAAAATGCTTCAAAACTTTATGGCAAAGTTAAAACGAAGAAATTAATAAAAGAATTACTACATGGCAAAGAAGTTTCTACATCAAGATAGCGAGTTTAAGACTCTAATCCAAATTACAGCTAATGAATTGGCACTTAACCCATATATGGTTGAGAAAGACTACTGGATTATGCATTGCCTTTGGGGTCTACAAAATCAAGGCTTCAATTTTGAATTAAAAGGTGGGACGTCTCTTTCAAAAGGTTACAGAGTCATTCATAGGTTTTCGGAAGACATAGATCTGAGAATTGAACCGCCTGCCGGGATGAAAGTAATGACAGGCAAGAATCACATGAAGCCTATTCATCTTGATTCACGCAAAGAGTTCTTTGGTTGGTTAGCGAAGGAAATCAAAATTCATGGAGTAAAAGCTTCCAGGGAACACGAGTTTGATGACGAAAAATTCCGTAATGCAGGCATCAATCTTAGTTTTAAGGCCCAGTTTGATGAAATTCAAGGAATCAAGCCTGTGGTTCTATTAGAAACAGGATTTGACGATACAAGTCCTAATAGGCCAATCACGATTTCGTCTTGGGTGTTTGATAAAGCATTTTCGAATAAAAGTTTTGATTACTTGGATAATCGGGGAGTAGACGTAAAATGTTACATCCCTGAATTTACCTTTGTTGAGAAACTTCAAGCACTGGCCACCAAGCACAGAAAGTTTAAAGAAGGAAAAGTCGAAAAGAATTTCATGCGACACTATTACGATGTGTATTGCTTATTAGATTTACCTGATGTTCAGAAATTTATTGGTTCACCGGCGTATAAAAAACGCAAAGAAGAAAGGTTTCCTATAAAAGACGAACCTAAAAATTTAAACAAAAATCCAGCCTTCTTGCAGCAGATAGATGCTGACTTCAAACAATTAGAATTAAACTACCGAACAACATCAAATTTGTACTATAAGGGGCAGCCGACTTTAAAAGAAATTTTTGATCGAATTAATTCGTTTGTGCACAAGTTTTAGATCTTGTTTTGTTAAAAAGGTGCCTGGTAAGTGAGATTACTTGTTACCACTAGTTTAATTGTGCTATTTCGATTACATGAACTTTGAATCTGCGAAAGCGAAGACTATAGATATTTGTGTCTGTTCTTTGTAACGTTGGTTTTTATCTGTCTTTAGGAAATTGCAAGAAGAAGTTAAAGAAAACGATAATATCTCTTCTTTTGATTTCAGCTTTTTTTAATTTTTTCATGTTTGTATCGTTTGCTCACACACCTTTTGAGTTTTTAGATGAAGAACAATGGTCCATGTTACGGATGTATCTCGCATATGGTTCTGTATTATTTTCTTTGGCAATTAGTTTATTTGTATTGAGGTATAAAGAATGATTCCCGAAAGAATTGGAATTAAAATTTGGGACTTAAGGGCAGAGGCACGTGATGAACTGTATCTGTTAATCGATAAGCATTACAAAAAATGCCACGGAATTCGGATGGCTCAATAAAAAGCAGTGATCCAAGTTATAATGACAATGAGATTGATTCTCTGAGGCACTCTTATGTAAGCGCTGTGTATGTGATTGAGTTTAGCTTCGAAACATCTGAATTGCTTGGGCGATTAAATGAATTTGACCCGAGAAGAAATGAGATCAGGTCAAGAAATATGGATTTGTGGAATAATTCCGTAGGAAGAGTCTATGGCAAGAAGTTCAAAAGAGGCGAAGAATTATTTTATGCTCTTTTGAAGGCCCTTAAGGAGGGCGAGCTGATTATGACACCGAGTGATCCACGAAAATACAAAGGGCCTAAGAGCATCAAGCGCTTACCTAAATCATTCGTCATCAAAGTTAAAGAAAACAGAACTGGCGCCAACATTGATTTTTTTGATGTTCGCAACAAACGAATGATGACGAAAGAACAATTCATCGAATCTATAAGAGCTGGACGTTATCCTGGGTATGCTGTTAGAAAATATCATTCTGGTGAGTTTCCATACTCAACTAGAGATAAGTTTAGCTTCAATAATTTAGGATGATTCATTCCGACCATTCCGACTAAATTTATGAAATAGAGTGAAATGAACTTAAATATGGTGAAATGATGAGATCTGTAAAAAGTTAGTTTTCATTCGCACAAGCTGAAATCATTAGTGTTTTTTTTTCTGCAACTGTGGATCGGGTAGTTCGGGCATATGTGATAATCTATTGTAATCATTGATTAATGTCAATGTAATGCCTGACTTAATCAGCACCCATGAATAGAATTCCCAGAAGTTAGGCAAACGTGGCAATGTGTTAGATCAATAATGATTACTAAATTTTGTAAATTACGTTATTTTGTAAGATTTTAAATGTATACTGCCGATAGGAAATATAAGCATGGCCTAAAACTCAGATCGTGGAATCATAAATACTATTAAACTTAAGTCGGCTATTGTTCTCAATGGCCATAAGATAACGAAAGCTATTATAGAACTCGATCATATCAACTTTGGTTTAAATACGAGGACTAAGAAACTCAACACAACGAAGCGTAGCAATTTTTCAAACAGCGATATTGAGAAATTCATTATGCTTCTTGATGGTGAGGACCTGGTTCCAGAACGATACGAGAAAACTTATTCAGTTTTCATGCATTTTATAAAATGTCCTGTTAAAGGAAAGTTTGAAGGCAAAGAGTTTGTGATGATCTTTAAAACAGATTATCACCATGGCGAAGAGATACATACAGTAACACTTTATCCAAATTGGTAATAAAGAGGTAATTATGAGAAAGACAATTGATAATGATGAAATGCTAGATATCCTCAAAGAAGCAAAGCTGAAGGCAAAGAAACGTCAGCTCACAACGATCTCAGACAAGTCACAGTTAACCACTGAGGACAGATTTAAAATTTCTTTGTGTAAGTTTTTCGTTCAATATCTAAATGAGCACAAGATGAAGCCAATTGATCTGCACAAGCAGACTGGCATCGAGCAAAGCAGGATTAGTGAGATACTTCATTACAAGATCACTAAGTTCACCATTGATAAACTCTTGGTTTGGTTAAACGTATTGGCCGAGAATTCTCCAAAGATTAAAGAGCATTTGCATTTTCTTGAAGAAGCAATGAACATGCCGATAATGACTGTTAAAAAGACGAAGCAGTTAACGAAAGATATAAGAAAGATCTCAATGGCTCGAACATACGCATAAATATGAAAAAGGTTTTAGTTATCTTAGGGTCAGCTCGGACAGAGTCAAACACTTTTAAAGCAATTGAAAAGCATTTACCATTTTCAGAACATACTCTAATGGATTTATTAAAGTATGAAGTTCTGCCTTACTCATATACTGGTTATAGTAAGGAAGATGATTTTCTCAAAATTATTCAGGCCATGATTGAAAGTGATGTCATTGTTTTTGCAACACCTGTCTACTGGTACGCAATGAGTGGTTCAATGAAAATATTCTTTGATCGATTTTCTGATTTGATCACTCGGCAAAAGCTTCTTGGAAGAGCTTTAGCAGGCAAAGAGACATGGTTAATTGCCGCTGGTAGCGATGAAGTTTTACACGAAGGGTTTGAAGTACCATTTGCAAGAACTTCAGAATACTTTGATATGATCTATCAAAAGGCAATTTACGTTTGTGTTAAGGATTGAGATTAGAAATATTTTTAAGGATACTCATGGATACCATGGGTGCTCAACTCGTGAACTGCCGTGAACTCAAATGAACTATCGTGAAAGCAAAAAGCGCAAGAATCACTCTGTAGATCAATAACCTCTCGAATCCATTACTTGATTTTCATTTTTTAATATTAGGTCGGGGAGTTCGGGCATATGAATACCTAGGATGTTGTAATCTAAAGCTTGTTTATTATAGCATAGATTGATTTGTCGGCTTTAACGACTTTTTTGGCTGTTTTTAGATAAGAACGGCCTTCATTTTGAAGGCCGTATTGATTTTTTTGTGAATGATTTCAGTGTTTAGATCAATGACTAGGAGATTTTTATTTTTTGATAGAAAGAAAGCCTATGTATTTGTCAAAGTGTTGAATTCTTAATGCTCGTCTCTTATCACTTTCAACGCATTTTTTGTCCCTCAACATGCTAAGCGAGTGAACCAGAAATGGTTGAGAAATTATGGTGTTTCGTTTATCCACCGGCCAGTAAACTCGGCCTTCAAAATCTGCCAAAACATCGTAGTCATCTGCATTTAAGCTTTTATTAATTCCATCAAAATCTAGCTTCTTCTTTATCATCAGTAAGGACAACCTCTCAACCATTTCTGACTCGTGAACCGTAAGCTGACACTCTTTGATAGAACTCCAGTCTTCCGAAATATCTAACTTAAATTGACTTGTGGATCGAATATCTCTGTTAAGCTTTTTATCCTTAGACTTGCTGACCTCGGATGCTAAATCATCAAGAGCCGAATTATTAAAGTCTAATGGTATTAAAAGAAGAATTTCACGATACGCTTTTTCAAATTCCTTATTCTTTAAATATTCTTCTATACGTAAAAAGAATTTACCTGTTTTTAAACTAGAGTTAGCTTTAGCTTTTAAGAAATATTCATTGGTTTTGTCTCTTTCGATTTCTGCCAATTCTTGGTCTGTTTTAGCGACAATAGAAGCCCTTACTTCATTTTTATTCTGTGTTGGAAGTTCTTGGGCTGCTTCTTTTGTACAATTCAGAAGTTTCGTTTCTTTAATTTCAATCATGCCTAGATAATGACTACTTTTACTTGCATTTAATTTTCCTTTAACCGTAAGAGTGTCACCTCGTTGACAAGGGAAGGAATCATTGAATTTATTCTTGCGATCATATAAATAGTAATTAACTGAAATTTTATATTTCTCTTTATTTAAGGAGAAGCTGACATAGGAAAAATGATTTTTATATTTGGTGTCAGTGGATTTAATATCATCGACAATACCTTTCAGCGTCACTTCTTTTAAATGAAGACTCTGGCGATTTTGAATAACTAACGAGAAATCATCACTTTTTGCTGAAAGTGAAAATAATAAGAGACTTATTGTTATCAATGCATTCTTGCTCATAAAATCCTAATTTAGATGACTAGTGAATAATCCAATGTTTTTGAGTTTTTGACAATGATTGTCTTAATGAGCACCTAAACGATACTGGACTGACCCCTTCGGACTGTAGAGCATCTTAGGCTATTTCTTGTGCAGTTTCTTCTACTGTCTCTTCCGGTTTTTGGTGAAGGTAAAAAAAATAGTTCCAATCTTAGGATGGGAACTAGAAGTTGAAACCGAATATTTACAATAGGAAATTTACTATGAATGAGGACGCCGCGTGTTTGCTTTTAGTTACGACTGTACTTTACGGGCAATAGATTTGAGATTCCAAGCTAGATTCGGCCTGACAGTTTCCGGCCACTGAGCAATAAGTCTTTTCTATGCAACAGTCACTTTCAACTGGACTCACAGTATCGTCCACTGTGCAGTTCGGCTTTCTAGATTCTAATACTGTTTGAATATTAGAATAATTTGAACAATATGGATTAATTTTGCTAGGAGTGGATTGTGGCGCTGGTGATGGATCATCAATTAATCCTAAGGTCGATACGTGAGCTACAAAATTATTGCATAGTTTATTTATGCAATCATCTGAACGAGACGTTGTCCCTAAAATCTGTGCCGTACTCCCTACAAAAACTGTTTTTCCAGGACAACCACAGGAGGCGCTTGCCACGCATGTTCCAGTCCCCACGTTAGTGTCTTTCACCCAGTGGCATTGAAATGTTGATGAAAGAGAATTAGTACATAACATCCCTTGTGTCACGACATTGGAATAGCAATTTGCAAGGGTGGTTGGATGATACCATGGCAAACATACTGATGAAGAATCTGTTTGAATTTGTACATTTTCTTCATGTTGAGTCTGGTCACAGTATTCGTAGCGGTCAGGCTGAGAAGATCTTTTGACACATTTGTTCAATATGATAGTATGTGCATTATGTAATATAGGCTGAACTGGAATATAACTGCTTTTTTCTGCCGCTTGTATAAATACTTTATGTTCATCAATAGGCTGCATGGCCTCTTGATATATTCTTGTTGATGATTCTTTATCAGCAAATACATTCATCGTAATTGCTAATGAAGCAAAGATAAAAAATATTTTCATTTAGTCCTTTACGGTTTTTATTCAAAAAATCTTAACCGACAATCGAGAATTCATGATAAAAATCTTTGTGTTTTTTGAATTATCAGTAGCTTAAGGTATTGGGATTGCAGAAATGTAGGGAGAAAGCACCAGTCTGGAAAGTTCCCTTATTCTACTCGTGATATATTTAGTTTTAATAATCTTGGATAAGATGGGTCCGACCATTCCGACTGATTCCATTAAATGACATGAATTCTTGTGAAAATATGTGAAGTGACGAGATCGCTCGAGGCCTTGCTATCATTCTCAAATACTTAAAATTGCTTGATGTTTAATTGAAGCCCGGATGAATCGGGTAGTTCGGGCATTCGTTTCTATCCGCCTGAAATAATTTAAATATATCATCAAAAATGGAAAATGTAGAGCACCTATGGGTATCCATGGATATTTAGGTTGTCGAATTTACTGGAAAGATCTTCTCAGGCATTACTTCAGCCCGAGTAGTTCAATATAGACAAATTTACAGTATGTGGTAATGTGTGAATAATGATTAAGTCGATCACTGGTAAGATTACTAAAGATATTATCCAGAAAGGATCTTCAAAAAGATTCCCAGAAAGACTTAATAAACGTGCCATATTTTTGCTTATGGTCTTAAGTGATTTGGCAACTTTTGATGATTTAAAACGCATCTGTGAGCCACCTTCATTAAAGTTGCATAAGCTTAAAGGCAGCATGAAAGAGTTTTTGTCGATAACGATTGAAAAACCATGGTGTATTGTCTTTCGGTATGATAAAGGCGAGTTCTACGACGTAGAAATAGGAGATTATCATGATTGAGTTATCGGTACGCCAGTCTGCTGGCGATTTTTTAAAAGTGATGATCCTTGATGAGAGGGGACTTACTCAAAAGTGGCTTGCTGAAGAAATTGGCTGTGCCGAGAGAAAAATCTCAGAGATCTGCAATGGTAAACGTGGTATTTCGGCAACATTTGCGATTGAACTTGAAAAAGTATTTGGGATCAGTGCTGAATTTTGGGTTACGATGCAGGCAAAGTGGGATCTTTATAATGCCCGTCAAAAAGTGGCTTAGTACTTATGTGTTCACCTTAATATGCAAATGAAACAGATCGTAGTTTTATTGTTCGTTTCATTTCTGAAGCCATCTTGCCAAACGATTTTGTTGTTTGTTGCTTAATATATCACTTTAATAAAAGCGATTTCTGGCCTGCAATTAAAGCGAATCGGTAAAATCGAATTTCCAATTCCTCGGCTCACATACATTTTGGCCTTTCCCTCTTTGTACCAACCAGAATCATATTTCCCTGTACCTTCAGGAGTCCATAAAGAACCGATGAAAGGAAGTCGCACTTGGCCTCCATGAGAATGACCTGCAAATGCAAGGTCGGTTTTATTATTTATGGATTCAAACAATATCGGAGAGTGAAAAATAGAAAGAATTTTGCTTTTCTCTGGAATCTTCTCATAAGCTTCAATATCTGGTGAACCAGCTAGCTCATCATCAAGGCCCACAAGCCAAAGATCATCTTTGATATGAATATTTTTATTTGTAAGATCGACAATATTTGTCTTTTTCAAAATATTACGTAGCTCTTTAATAGGTTCCCAATACTCCCAATTTCCTTGTATGAAATAGACTCCAAGCTGAGCTTTAAATTTAGAAAGCACATCTTCGTAACCTTTGGCAGTTCCACCCGGAGTAGCGATATCTCCTGTTATAAAAATAATATCAGGTTTATTAGCGCGAATGGAATCCATCAGTTTAAGTTCGATTGTCCCAAGACCGTCGGTATGGAGATCTGTTACATGGGCCACCAATAAGCTCTTGCCACTTTTTCCGATTGTGACTTCATGAAAGGTGTTTTCTAACTGGAATGGCTCAAAACAAGTTGAGTAAATTAAGATTAAAATAGGAATGAGTAAAACGATTATTTTCAGTGTTTTCATGGTATTCATTTATTATGGGGAATATTCTCAAGATTTACCATTTGAAAAATGAAGCTTTGCTGGACCTTTACAAGAGGCTGGATAAGGATTTGCGTCCCATGCCTAAGAAGCCTGATGGGAGCTTTGACCCATATGGAATGGGTTTGGAAGACAATGACGTGGATACCTTGAGACATGCCTTCATTAGTGGTGTGTATACTATCGAATATAACGAAGGACTGGCCGAATTGCTGGGACGGTTGAATGAGTTCACGACATTTGATTCACAGTCAACTTCTGCCCTGAGCGAAAATATGGATCTTTGGAACAATGCTGTTGGCAGATCTTACGGGAAGAAAACGAAGACTTGGAATGATCTTTATCTAAAGCTTATGAATGCCTTAAAGGCCAATAAACTTATTATTGATTTGAAAGACACTAGAAGGTACAAGGGTGAGAAAAGTATCAAGCGAATGCCTAAGTCTTTTGTCATCAAGATCAAAGAGAACAAGACTGGTGCGAATACCGAGTTCTTGGATGTCCGAAGAAAAGTTGTCATGTCTAAAACTGATTTCATCATTGCAATCAGAGCTGGCAAATATCCTGGATATGCCGTCAGAAAGCATCACTCAGGCGAGTTTCCTTTTTCTACGAGGGACAAATTCAGTTTTAATAATCTTGGATAAAATGGGTCCGACTAGTCCGACTGATTCCATTAAATGACATGAAATCTTGTGAAAATATGTGAAGTGACGAGATTGCTCAGGCCCTTACATTCATTCTCAAATACGCAATTCATTTGAACACGACTGGTAGTCGATTGCTTTACAAGTATTACAAAAATAAGATCATAGTGAAGGTAATCAAAATTACTTCCAACCATGATTATAACTAGGAGGTCGCAAATGGGATCTATTGATAAAGTTAAATTAACTTCGGGCAAGATTCTTAAAGCTTTGCGTCTTCGTTTTGGCTTTACTCAAAGCGATGTTTCAAGTGCTATAGGTATTTCTGTATCGAATCTTTCCGCTATTGAAAACGATAAGCGAAACTTGGGTGTTGATCTTGCTGCTAAGTTTTCTGTTCTTTATGGAACTCGGATCGAAAGACTTCTTTTTCCAAATGGCTTAAAGTCGATGAAGGGATATAACGATCTCCTCCGAAAAATCGAGAAGCTAAAAGATGCGGCTTAATAAATGAGTGATACCATGATTAAACTATCTGTAAGAAGGTCGGCTGTGCAATACAAGAAGTCTCTAACTTCCAAGCTTACATTTACCTATAACAATTTTCTCGGTGATGAAAAAATTGTGCCAAACCCAGAAACAGGAAAATTTAATTCAAGGTTTAGAGGTTATCATAATTTTAGACAAATACCAGGAATGGTTTTAGGTCGCTGGAGCATCGATCAATTTTGACCAGAAACTCGATGAAAATGCATTGTGGAGAACAAAGCTAAGAGGTTTTAGTTCTAAGGATGAGATTTATCCCCAGAGCACCAATTATAGAAAATATCTTGATGCTTTTATTTCTACATCACTCTCTCTTTGGTTTTGATCTTCCAGTCATTCCTTCTAAACAGGCCTAACAATCATGTCCCGTTCTTTTAGCTGCAACTGGATGAATATAAATTTAAGCCGCAAATTTAATCGCCGGCTTTCCTTCCAGAACTGCAATCAGCTTTATGAGAATTTCTATGGAGACATTGTTTTCGCCATGATTAGCGATACGATTGATTCGACTTCTTGAGGTACCAATTAGCTTAGCTATTTGTTCATGAGTTAGCTTAGATGACTTAATTAAATCTGCACTCTTGGAGTAAAGCTTCGCCTTGAGTTCCATGATATAGGCATCGACTTCGGATAAACCAAGGTCTTCAGCTAATTTTTTGGCTTCTTTACTCAATTTCATCGATAAGCTCCTTTAGTCGTTTGATTGAAAGCTCAATTTCTTTTAAAGGTGTTTTTTGAGTCTTTTTAGTAAAAGCATGGGGAATTAATATTTTGTTCCCTAAGTTCAAAACATAAATGACTCTATAAGCACCATTTCGATCTTTGATCCTTAATTCATAAGCGCTTGAATGAATACTTTTCATCGGCTTTGATTGAGGCTCACCCAACTTTTTGCCTGATTGAATTAGCATAAGAAGCGTACCGATTTCCCGCCGGGTCTCATCATCTAGGGACCGAACAAATTCTCTAGCTTTTGCATTCCATTTAACTTCTTTCATTACTACCTCAATTGAGGTGTGCTAATACTAGTACACACCTGGATTCATGTCAATTCTTCAATCATCTAATTATTTTTCTCTTTTAACTTTCCGATCGTTTCCGACTTTTCCGACTGAAGTCGTGAAAACGAGTGAAATGAAATTAAATACGGTGAATTGATGTAGCCTGGTTACGATTCGTTTTCATTGGTAAATAGCTGGATTGGTAGTGTTTTATTAAAAGTGAAAGTATAGATCGGGGAGTTCAGGCATTTGGTTGTAAACTTTTGAAATAATTAAAAGATACCATTAAATTCATGGTTTGTGGAGCACCCATAGGTATCCATGGGTATTTATCTCATTGAAATCACTAGAAGGACTCACTCAGGCATTTGGTCTTCTTGAACATTTTTAAGATGCGAACTCAATGTATATTTTGGTAATATACAGAAATGAGTGTTGAGAATTTATTAAAAAATTGTGAAGAATTTGAGTGGGACAAGGGAAATGAGCTAAAAAACTGGGAAGCTCATAGTGTTAAAAGAACTGAAGCGGAGCAAGTCCTTTTTAATCAACCTTTGTTAGTATTTGATACTTATTCCCAAAACGACGAACAGCGTTTCTTGGCTTTGGGTGTAACAAGTAGTGGACGATTTTTAACGATCGTTTTTACGATAAGAAAGGAAAAGTTTATTCGGGTGATATCTGCCAGAGATATGAGTCGAAAAGAAAGGAAAGCATATGAAAAGCAAAACTAAAAAAGTTCCTAAATTTAAGTCGGAAGATCAGGAGCGGGAGTTTTGGGCAAAGAATGATGCCACAGACTACTTTGATCTCAAGAGCGGAAAGAAGATGAATTTTCCTAATCTGAAACCTTCGACTCAGACGATCTCTCTTCGCTTGCCTGAAGATCTTTTAGAAGAGATTAAAGTGATGGCCAATAAGAGAGACGTACCATACCAGTCCTTGATCAAGATTCTCCTTCGAAAAAGCTTGGATGATGATTCAGCCGCTTAAGATTAAGAGGAATGTTGTTTGGAAGCAGTTTTTAGGGATGTCGAATTTAGCATGGTATTGCTAAAGCTTAGTGGAGTGTTGCTAAGCCTTGTTGCAGTATTTTATCTTCTTTACATTAAAAATCTCAAGATAAATGGTTCCAAACTGGAAAAGTGTCATGTTATTGAGCTGTATTTTAGCACTTCTGAATGCTGGTCTCATTGTTTCAATTGGAAAAGGTGCATTCTTTATTACCCCTTTTTTTGTTTTTCTTACAATTGCTTTATGGTTAATTAACAAACTTCCATTTTGACAAAAGAAGCACTTAATAGCTTTTATTACAAGTTTCACTTCGCTCTCAATCTGTTTCTTTGTAGGTGTTGCAGGATTCTTTTTCCATTTAGCGGTCGAAGGGAAGAGTTAAGCTATGACCGAACCAAGAATCTTGTTCCTTATGCTTGAGGC
>JBBARF010000082.1:0-16655 GCA_040399925.1 Bacteriovoracaceae bacterium | reverse complement strand
AACTACAACGAGTCAGCATCTCTTACGAGTATGATTGCTGATATCTTCGCACCAGATGAAAATGCTGACGATGCGATGGTTAATCTGGAAGCAGGTCAGGAACTCAATTTCTCTGGAAGAACTGTTCTTATTCAAGGTGTAGCTAAAACGACTGAACTTCCTGTAACACTTGCGACTCGAGATGGTCACACTGTTCATGCTGCTCTTCCAATCGCTTGCGGTGTTCTCGCTCGTGTTGAGAATACTGATCCTGTTGTGGTTGGGAACGGCGGAAAAGAATAATAGGCCCATAGTACCTTTCTTTGGGGCAGTTCATTCTGCCCCTTTTTTTTTAGGAGATTATTCATGCATGCTCTTTCATATAAAGCGACTGCGTTTCTCGCCGGAGCTTTAATTTTAGCAACAGGGTGTAGCAAAAACTCTGAGACCAAAAACAAATCCGGTCATAGTATTGATCATGGGATAGTGGTGCCAGGGCACGGCCCTGATCGTCCCGGCCAGATAGAAGTTGATGCCACTCAAAATGCTCAAGGCTCTTACGCCTTTGAACTGACGTCTCTAAGTGTAGAACTTGCCCCCCTTGTTAAGGGTTTAGGATCAATTCGTGTGATGGGGGACCAATTTGAAGTGAGTGTTAAAGTTGAGGGTGTTGAAGCTTTCTCTTCTCATGCCCAGTACCTTCATGCGGGTGCTGTTTGTCCCGAGATGTCTTCAGACTCAAATGCTGATGAGTATCTCGATAGTGCTGAAGTTCTAATGACCTCTGGAAAAATTCTCATTCCTTTTGATGGTGATCTTAGTGCTCAATTGCTGGATTCAAATGTTTTCCCTTCGGCCAATGGTCAGGGCAAGTATTCTTATCTCAATTCTTCAGCACTTTCATTGATGATAGGAGATCTTCGAATTGAAGATGAAAATCCTAACGATGCGTACACGAAATTGACGTTGAACGAGACGATTAATTTTGAAGGTCGAACTGTGATAGTTTACGGAATTCCAACGAGCCTACAAGTTCCTGGAACCATCCGTCCCTTTAATAGACTTAACCGTCAGGCGTCGATACCTATTGCTTGCGGTAAGGTCCTAAGAGTTTTGGAAGAAGAGCTTTAAATTTTTAAACCTGGCCTAAAACTTAAACCTGAGTGGTCATCATGGATCAGATGTTCTTAGAAGGCTTTTTATTGCAGGCAAGTCTCATCTTTGCTCTGGGTGCTCAAAATATTTTTGTTTTAGAGTCAGGATTAAAAAAACAACATCCAATGGTTGTCTCTTTTGCCTGCTTCTTCTGTGATCTGACATTAATCATGTTAGGAGTTGCGG
This sequence comes from Bacteriovoracaceae bacterium, assembly GCA_040399925.1. Taxonomy (GTDB): domain Bacteria; phylum Bdellovibrionota; class Bacteriovoracia; order Bacteriovoracales; family Bacteriovoracaceae; genus Peredibacter. Next base: position 15,335 of record JBBARF010000082.1, on the reverse strand, counting down.
GTGCAGCGACACTTTTCTCACTCTTTCCAAGTATGAAGGTCTTTATTGGTGTGGTGGGAATTTTATTTTTATTCTATTACGGCTGGAGCAAATTTATATCAATAGAGGAGATGGAAATTAGTCATCCCTCATCCAAAAAAGACACCGTTAAACAATCTATTCTTAAGTCCATGGCCTTCAGTTTATTAAACCCCCACGCTTATCTAGACGGCATTGTTTTGATAGGTGGCTATTCGGCCAAGTATGATGATTTTCAAATGAGGCTGGCAGTAGGATTTGGGGCTGCCTGTTTTTCACTGGTCTGGTTCCTTCTTCTTACGACCGCTTCTTCCTCTATGATTCCTATCTTTAACAATCCTAAGCGCATGAGATTTATCATGTGTTCTTCTGGCGCAGTGCTTATTTTTCTCTCGGGGAAACTCAGCATGGACGTCTATAGCTGGGTTTATGAAACACCTACAGCTTCTGAGCTGATCTCATTCACGGCCAAATAATTCATAAATTTGTTTCAGGATTCTTTTCATTCAGGATCACCTGTCATAAATAGACCTTATCTCAGGAGATCTTTCATGGTGTATTTCTTCATTGGTCTAAGTCTTTTTGTTAGCTTCAATACTTTTGCTGCTATCAATTGTGAAGCCGTGAGAGGTCAGGAAGTGATTGAACTCACTGTTCATGATGCCTTTGCAGGAAAGATGGCAAGAATTCACCGCTCACATCCTCTGGTTCGTTATGCTCCCAAACAACTTTTGGTTTTTGAAAAACATAATTCTAAATCTTTGGTGATTGCTAATATGGCCGAAAGATTTCGTCTCAAAATCATGAAAGAATACGTCATGCTGGAAGATGGCACGGGCCACTTCTCTGGAGATCTTAAATTTGAAGATATCCGTGCGCGTATGAAATGCCAGATCATCGACTAGAGTTTACGCTGCTCATGACGGGTAATGAACTTGATAACAAGATCATCAATCGATTTTTCATTTTTATAGAAATAACTGACGCATGAATCTGGAAAACGCAGGCGTGGGTAACTATTAAAGAGGGGCATAAAAGAGCCACTGACTTCACTCAGGGCCCCTAGAGGTTAGTGTTTAATGCCTTATCAGAATAGTCAAGAACAGGCATGAGTCCCTCTCAAAAGTTTTTACAGTCCCACTCTGGGGTGAATATAATGAGGGACATTTTATTTCCCAAAGGATTGTATGAAAATCTTCATCATTTTAATGCTTCTAACTAACCTCGCTTTTGCCGCTAACCCGGTTGTGATCATAGATTCTAATTTAGGCGAGTTTGAAGTCGAGCTCAATGAAGAGAAAGCTCCTATCTCAGTTAAAAACTTTCTGAGTTATGTGGATGAAAAATTTTACGACGGCACAATCTTTCACCGAGTGATAAATAACTTTATGATTCAGGGTGGAGGATTTCAAGAAGGAATGAAAGAGAAGAAAACACGTGCGCCAATAAAAAACGAAGCGGCCAATGGACTTAAAAATGAAGTTGGTACGATCGCTATGGCCCGTACCAGCGAACCAGATTCAGCTACTGCTCAATTTTATATCAACGTAAATGATAATACGTCGCTGGATCACCAGAATCCTTCTCCTATGGGAATTGGTTATGCTGTATTTGGGAAAGTCACGACCGGCATGCATGTTTTAAATCGTATCAAGCTTGTTAAGACTGGATCAATTGGTTCTTTCTCAGATGTTCCGATGGACTCAGTGATCATCAAGTCGATCAGAAGAAAAGATGCTCCATTGATGGAGACAAAGGCAGTCATAAAGCCAGAAGTGAAAAAGACAAAAAAATCTAAGAAGAAATCATAAAAAAAGCCCCTCGTCCGAGGGGCTTTTTTTTGATTTGTTATTGAGAGCGCCCAGCATTCCAGTTGGTAATCGCTTGTTCCAGCATCAGAGGGATATCTACTGTATCAATCCCTCTATGACCTCCGCGAATTTTCGTCACTATTCTTGAAGCAGCAGGGTTAGTGAAGTTCACAATACCTACAGCAGCATCATGGGCCGTTTGGATGTTCAACGAAGCATGAAGAGGAGACTGATTTGCCGTGTGACAGCTTGAACAGTTTTCACGGGTAATCACATAAAGTGTTTTCTCAAAGAAATCTTTTGAAAGTTCTGCGGCCGAACGAGTATCAACTTTCAGTTCCTGGAAGTTGAAAGACAACATATCTTCAGCATTACCTTTATCTTTTGAAGCAAGCATCGCTGAAGTTGAAAGAATCGTCGTTGTCGTTGCGGCGGTCGTTCTTTCAATGCTTGTCCATACCGGATGTTCTGGTTTGACTGTACCGTTGATGGCAATTTTAATGTTACGAACAAAGATACGTTTGAGAGGAATCTGTGCAGTACCTGCCGGAACAACAATGCGTGGGTTTCTTAATTGATAAGAAAAATTATCGTAGTTGTACAGATCAACTCTGAAAAAGATATTACCGCCAGTTGGGTTTCCAATAAGATCATTAATCACAAACTGAACCTGCTTACCGGTATAAGTCACACCACTTACTGTAAAAGTCACCGTTGTATTAGTGGCAGCTGCGAGTTCGGTTGCCACTGAAAGAGTTTTAGTGGTCATTATACCAGTAGGGGTACCAGTTGGGTTACTTGCGGGATCACGAGTTGTTCCTACGGCAGCCGCCCAGTTTGTCACCGCTGCTTGAATCTCTGCCGCATTGTCGGCGCAATCTCCCCAGCAATTATGTCCACCGGGTAGTAAGAGTTTTTTTACGATACGTGAATTACTTGGAGTCACAAAATCAACCTTGGCCTGCTTGATTAATTCATCATGCGCCTGACTGACGTTATCGGAAGCATGAAGAGGGGAAACTGGTACATTTGAGTTAGGGTTGTGACAACTTACGCAGTTAGCTCTTGTAATAGGGTAGAGAGTGTTTTCAAAAGCCACTACCGAAGGTGATGTGGATTCAGAAGTAGCAAAGCTTCCATTTTCGAATACTAACGTCGAAGGCTTACCGCAGTTAGTAAAAATGACGATGATCACACTCAGACAAACTAGGATAGCAAACTTATATACGTACTTCGTGTTCACGTGATACCTCTTTCGAGATTTAGGCCTTAGGTTTAAAACCAATATAATCTGCAGTATTGTTTAACATCGGGTTATCCCCGATAGCATTCAATACTTCGGTAGTTGAAGTCTTTCCGTGATAAGAAAGATAATTCATTACCATCGCCTTGGCAGTGTTCACCATACTGTTACTTGTCAGGCGGTAAGTTGCGTCCACTGCACCATTTCCTTTGATGCAACCGATTTGACGAAGTTTATCTCCCTGACCATCATACATGGCCGGACGTTTTGCGCCTGCACCATCAGTGTGTTGGTAGAGGAACATAAGGGAACAAGAACGTTCTCCGTTATCTCCACCCCAGTTATATCGACCTTGTGAGTCTTCAGGTTGATCAGTAGCTGCTGCAACTGCACCATCTGTAATCATACCAACGAAACAGTCTTTACCCATGAGACGAGCAAGGGTCATGATTCGACCGAGCATCGCTCCTGCACGTTTATCTTTTGCATTGGCTTGAGTTCTGGTTCCGCCCAAGTGGTAATCGTATCCGCCGATTTCGATAGTACCAACTCCTACGTAACCTTTAAGAGCAAGGTAGGCGAGGGTAGAAACACGTCTTTGGTCGTTACTTGAACTTCCATCGACGGCTGAAGTGATGTTGAGGTTTGTGAAAACACCTTGAGCATTTGCAGTTGCATTGTAAGCTTCCGGGAAAGCCGCTCTTACATTGGCATCTCGAGATGGATCAAGTGCATCCGGGGTGAAAGCTTTAATCTGATCCGGAGTTACAGAAATATTACAGCTTACAATTTTCTGTAAAGCTTCTGGAAGATTTCTGCGGTTAATGCTTTCCAGCTTTTTATCAGACAGACTTGATGTCGCTCTCAGGATTCTATCAATTTTTGAATCTTTAGTCGCAGCTGCGAAACCACTTCCGAGTTTTCCAAGGCTGGTTAATCCGCGTGCATCAGTTGCACTCTCAAGTTGAACTGGAGCTAAAGCTGGGTTAACACCACCAGCTGGAGCTGAGTTACCACCCGAAGTAGAGTTTCTTGTTCCGCCCAGAGCTGCAAGCTTACCAATTGCTCCTGCTTTACTTAAAAAGTAAGCAGGGTTTGAAGGGTTGTTACCAGTATCGTTATCTGAGATGTTAGGGAAAATAATCCCGTCCATTTTATTTAATACGGCTGCACCAGCAGTTGCCTTAATCCCTTCCAGCATCGGTGAGGCAGAGTGGAATGCCAGACCGACAGTAGTGTCAAAATTAGCATCAGTAGGTTTCAAATTTGCTGGAAGACCAAGGGATCTGTAATCTATATCAATGGCTCCAACCTTACGGTCTGCTTGTCCACCAACACCTCCAACAGCAACACCTGAACCCATCATATTACATCCGCCGGAAAGATCCAGCATAATGAAAGGAGCCTGAAGGGGGAAGTCATCACGGAAAACGCAGTCATCTGCTGCCATGGCCTTGTTGACCACTAGATCAAGTGCCGTTGGCATTAATGCCCAGGCCGTACCTGTGATTAGACCTTGAGAGAGGAAGTCACGACGGGTATTAAGAATATGATCACCGTACTTCATACCCGGTTTGAGAATTAAATCAGACTCTGGTTTTTTTTCGATGGCCGGATTCTGTTCTTCAATTAACTCTTTTTTGTCGTCATTCATGTTTTTTTCCTGGTTCCTGTTACGTTCAATATACGTGAGCTTTAAACCTTAAAAATTCTACTTAACTGTTACATGCATACTAGAAAGAGCGGCAGTACAAACACCTTTAACAATGATCCCAGTTGAAGCAGTGTTGTTTACTTCACCCTCTTGAAGATCATCGATCAGATCAAGAAGTTCCTGTTTAAGTTCTGGCTTATCTTCTTCAGCAGCTGAAGGTCCCCAGAAAACACCGATCAATTTAGTGACAAGTTCTTCACGGACAGCTGGGTTAGCACTCTTGAAAGCTACGTCTTTAGTAAGAGCGTAGTTAGCGTTGTTCCAGATCTTTTGTCTTAAAGTAACGTCATTTATCATTTCGTTACAGTATTCTGCAGCTAGTTTGGCCAAAGCTACCTGATGTCCTGAAAGATAGGACTTCATCTCTGAGTCAGTAGGTAAGCTTACTTTAACGTCATTATAAACGCTTCTAACGTTAGCGTTTGTATCTGCAACCCCAGTCAGAGCAGAAAGAGTATAAAGAGTTTCTTCATACGATTTCACACCTGATGATACTTCCAGTGCTAAAAGGACTTCACCTTCTGTCTTTGGTGCTTGAACTTCCTTAATTGGAGCATCGATGGCTTCAATTTTTGTTGTCTCAGGCACACAATGTGTGAACAAACCAACAATACCTGTTAAAAGAGCGATAGAGGCGAATTTATAAATGTGTTTCATATTATTCTTATTCATTTGCTACACACCCTGCTGAAGTTTTAACGAACAGTTTTTTCATGTTGTATTCTTGACCAGCTTCGAATGAAGTTGCGAGAGATTCAACAACCGCTTTATCAGCTACTGACTTCGCATCTTTTATACAAACCTGTTTGAAAACTTTTTTTGCCATACAAACTGAGAAGGCGCGAGAGCGGGCGAGCATACGACCTAAACTTTTAGCGCCATTACCAGAAGTAACTGTTCTCCATCCCAAACTTGCATTTTTACCTTGTGCCCAAGAGTTGGTCCAAGAATCGTTAATAGTACGTTTACCATCTGAGAATGAATTCACTCGCGTGATTTTTCCTACAACCGTTCCAGCTGTATATGTAACAGCACCGTTGTTAAAGTCATAGTAAGCGTGCGCACCACGAAGAGCATCTTGACCAGCATGACAACCAACGCACTTATTAAGATAAGTACGACTGTCTCCACCTGGGTTACGTTCAACGTCGCGTTCTACGTTGTTATCCGGAACACTGATATCATGAAGCTCTTCATAGTCTTTACATAAGAAGTTGATGAACATGTAACGGTTCATACGGCGATTAGTTCCTGCCTGATAATAATTTTCTCCCGCTGTACGAGTTGTCATAACTCCAGCGATCGCAAACAGTGGGAGCCCATTGTTTGCAGACTGTGTTTCGCGAACAAGGTCAGTCATAAGATTTGCACCAGCATTTTCAGCGTTACGGTAGTGGTCATTGCTGTTTGCTGCATATGCAGTTGCTTGACCGTTTACTTTATAAAGGATGTCCCCATAAAGTACCTGGTCAAAGGGCATTGTAGGAAGGTTTGTTACAGCGTCTTTAGTTCCACTGTCTCGGATCATCCCAACCACTGTAGCAACGAAATCGTTGAACTCTACACGTGGATTTTGATCACGATTGGACCATGATTTAACCCAGTTTTTAAGAGTCACATTGTAGAAGTTTTTATTCTTGATAGCTTCTTCAGCAGCGGCTTCATAGTTACCTTGAACGATGGAAGCTTCCATTAAATCGAGAACAGCATTTGTCCCCGGCACACCCGTTAAACGATTGTGGAGGATGTACGCTTTCTCACGTTCTTTCGGACCGGCGTGGGCCTGGAACGCTGATAAGGCGAGAGAGACAGTTAGGATTCTGCTGATGTTTTTCAAGATGCCCCCTTAGGGAATGTCCCTTACCAATCGGATCAAGTTTCGTTTGGCTTTAGCTTTTTCCCATTATGAACCTTAATTCTCTTGTCCTCACATGTGAGTTACATTTCCGATTAAAATCCGCAGAGTTGTATAGTCTGATACCGTCACCGTGGTGGCAAAAATTTGAGCCACACTATCAGCTTTCTGAGTAGTTAGCCGATGAGTCTTTTATGAGAAAAAGTAGTCTGCTTTCGGTTTTAATTTTTTTTTCTGCACTTTTCGTTGATCAGTACTCAAAAAACTGGGCCAAGGGATTGCCGAGCCTTAGATACAACCAGGGCTTTATTATGGGGTACTTCGCTGGTCTCCCAGATACGTTAAGAATAATTTCACTAGCTTCTTTTGCTAGCTTTATTTTCTTTCTTTATATCTGTTTGATTTTAATCATCCCAACTCGTGCCCGTTACCTAAAATATGGACTTTCCTTGATGGTCGCCGGAATCATGGGAAATACTCTAGATAAGACGATACAGGGTATGACGACAGACTTTATTCCCTTTGTGTGGGGAAACCAGTTGATCTCCTTTAATGGAGCAGATGTTTTCCTTTGGGGTGGTACAGCGATATTAGTCTGGGTTATTTTCAAAAAGGATAAACTTATCTGGTATCCGGATAATACGAGACAAAATATTTTGGTCAGACCCAAGGATCAGTTTAAAGTTGCCATGGTCCTAACAGCTGTGGCCTTCTCTTCTAGTGTCGTGATTTGTATTTTTTCGTACACCTTTTTTAATACCATGCTGAAGACATTGAACTATGGCCGTGATCAAATTATGACGACATACTTTTTCACCGCTTGTATTCTTACTCTTCTTTTTTGTTGTTCGGCTTTTATCGCGGGAATTGTTATCAGTCACAAGACGGCGGGACCGATCTATGCTTTCGAACTTTATGTGAATGATTTGATTAATGGTAAGGATAGAAAATTTCGTCTACGCGATGGGGATTCTTATCAGGACTTAGAAAATGTAGCAGAGAAGTTGCGAGTGCATTTTACTATTCCTCCCAAAGAATAATAAAATTACCAGCTCACATCTTCTTCATAACCTTCTTCGGGTGAATCATAACCAGGAAGAGATTCATCCTGTTTCTCTTGCATCTCTTGTCGCGGTTTTTCGATAGGATTCACATCTCCTTCACCATTCACTCTTTCCATTTGATTGAGAAATCTTCCATCGTATTCATCCGAACTATCGATAGGACGGGGGTTTTGGTCTTCATATTGACCATAGGCCAACGAGATGGTGAAGAGAGCCAGTACGAGCAAGATATTTTTTTTCATATAAAAACTCCTCCTTTCATCCTAGATCGATCTTTGTCCTTTCTACACTTAAGTTTACCTCTAGGGGTGGTGCTGTATTCTTAAGTGCTTTAGTCCTGATAGGTTTTGTTTCTAGCTCTCACTGTCCATTAGTGCCTAAAATCATGGAGTGTTTATTAACATTTTCGTGGAGGCAGTATGTTGAAAAGATTTTTTATCAAACGGGCCATAAAAAGTTCCCTGTCGGATGCCGGCAAGGCGATTAAAAGAGAGATCCGATTAGTTAAAAGAGCGACTCATGATTTAGGTAAATCTCTCTCGGACACTCGGATTCCAATCAAAATCAAGGGGAGATAAGATGATGAAATTATTTTTTGCTAAGAAGGCCGCCAAAAAGGCAGCCGCTGCAACATTACAAAAACAACTGACCGTTGTCGCGATTTTGGGTACAACTGCCCTGATAGGGAGTGGACTTCAGAAATTACATGAAAAATTTCCAGACTGGAAAATTCTAGGATATCGACGATACATTGGACTTTAATTGGTTGCGACGAAGGGTCAGAGAAATCTGCCCCTTCTATTTATCCATGAGTTTTAAGACCTGTCCGGTTTTATTTCCCTGAACAATACTCTTATCAAAATTCACACCCAGCTTAGTTTCAAATTTTTGTTTCAGATCGGAGGCGATCTGATTCATTTTACCTACCGGAGATTTAGCCGAAAGTTCAAGGAAGCATCCCTCGGGATAATTTAGACCTGGAACTTGCCATTTTTCGAGCGCGATTTTTAGTTTGATTTCTTTACCTTCAGCGTCGACTCCCATGTAGTCCGGAGCAAACCCAAGGTCAGTGGCCCTGAGTGATCGTTTTTCTGATTTGATGGGATTGTAGGGCTCAGCATTTTCGATTTTTAATCCATTGGCACTGAGGAACTTTTCTGACTCTTCAGATGAAGCAGTAACGCCATCAATAGTTTGCGAACAAGAGATGGTCCCGCGATCTGCAATAAGGGAATCTTGAAGCTTAAGAGAGCCATCATTGGTGACTGAAGTTACGTCACGCTCACATTTAATAAGTTTGTCATTCAAGCCTTTCAAGCTCAGGTCAGTGAGTTCCATCGGTCTGAGCTTGATTGTATAGTCTTTCTCGCCCGTCGTGTGATTCACACGTGAACGGATAACAACATCATTTTTTTCATCGCTATTTTTATCGATCAAGGGCGAGAGTTTAGAGAAAACGATGTCAGACTTCTCCAGCATCTCTTTTTTCTCGGCAGCCTTTTTTTGATCAGGAGTCAGGGCCTTGACTTCATCATCGGTTAAAAGTTTTCCATCGACTGATTTATAAACTTTTTTCTTATCCGTAATATCATCTAGCACTGGCTTTCTATCTTCCCAGACTGAACAAGGGTACATGATTTTAACTTCCGCATTTTCAACATCATCCTTGGCATCCGATTTACATTCAACGACGGGTTCTGGTTTTTTCAGAAATTTATTGAGATTTTTTACCGAAGATTTAAGCGGACTAGCTTCAATCAAAGAGGAGAGGGACAAAACAGAAAGAAACAGTATTGATTTCATATAAGCCTTATCGGCCTAGAGAGAGTTTTTGTTGAGTTTTGAGGGTAAGTTGGGTGATTTTGGGATCACTCCCTAAACGGATCAGGGGTCCCCAGCTTCCTGTACCTTGGCTCACATAGATCCACATTCCATTTACAGCGTGCAAACCTTTGGAAAGCTAATGAACCACGCCTTATGGGCTTTTGTATATTCTGTTTCATAGGATTAACGGATGTAAGAAAATATTAAATTTTACCCGACCTCAGTCTGGACTAAAAAAGTACCATTAGTCGGGGAGTCGGTCTAGAATCACTTCCACCTTATGAGACAAACACTTAGTTTAATACTCCTTTTTCTTTTATGCAGCTCCTTGCATGCGGCTTCAGGAAAATTCTCGCTTTTCATCAAAGGCTTCAAAACTTCTGCCGTCAGTGAACCGCGAGATGTTTATGTTTATGTACCGGCCGAGTACACACGTTTAAAAAATAAATCATATTCAGTTCTCTACATGCAGGATGGACAGAATCTTTTTGATCCTGCTCGCGCCTTTTTGGGACAAACGTGGAAAGCTGAAATCACCCTGAATCAACTCATCTCCCAAGGTCTGATGGATCCTATTATTGTTGTTGCCATTGATAATACGAAACTCCGCACCTTTGAGTACACCCACGATCAAGATGCATCAGACGACCAAAATGGTGGCGGAGCTGATGGCTATTTGAATTTAATTACCCGCGAACTAAAACCAAGAATCGATGCATCATTACGTACTAAAAAAGATCGGCATTCAACCGGCATCATGGGTTCTTCTTTGGGTGGCCTCGTCGCTCTTTATGCAGGGCTCTCCTATAGCAAAACATTTGGTCGTATTGGTGCTCTTTCTCCTTCTATCTGGTGGAACGAACAATCGATCATTAGTGTACTTTATCGGGCTCATGCGATGCCTGTAAAAGTTTATATCGACAGTGGCACAGCTGGGGGCGAAAAACCGGACGATGTCTCGACCTGTACTGAGGCCTTTAAGCAGCGAGGTCTGATAGAAAACGTAAACATTAAAACCGTCATTCAGCCTGGTGCTATTCATTCTGAAAAATACTGGGCCCAACGTTTTCCTTTGGCCCTGCAGTTTCTTTTTCCTCCCAACTGAAACAGATCAGTTAATTATCATTTAGAATTGGTTAAATTTTCGACGCAAATTTTTCATGCATACTGAGGAAAGAAATTTCCAAGGAGGGAAATATGAAAACTTTTGCACTTATACTTGCTCTCTTTTCCATGACAGCATTTGCAGGAAGATTTCAGGTCAGCATTGATTCCATCGATGAAGGGAAGAAGGGTGAACCCGTACTGATTCTCATGAGTGACGGACAGGTGGGGTTTATGGACAGTAAGGATCTAACTACGGTGAATGATCTCACAGCAGTCGCTAAGTCCAAAGAAATTGTTGAGATAGAGTTAAGCAATGATCATAAAGTTCTCTCGATTAGATCAATTGAAAACAAAACAAACAATATGAGTGTTGAGGGGAGTGGAGAAAAACTAATGTATGATCCCAGTGTTGCTTCAACCGGAACGGCAATGTCAGCATTTTTAAGTATGCGACGAAATTATCAGAATGAGTCTCAGTGTTATAATCGCGCCCATATCTGGACTTATGAAGAATATAAACGCACCGGTTTGAAATCGATGAAAGTTTTTATGTTTTTTACCCGTAAGTATATTCGCAATTATAATTTCTATTGGTGGTTTCACGTCACTCCAGCGGTGTACACCTCCGAAGGTCTGCGGACCTTGGATCGTCGTTACACGAAGGGATTACTAAGCCTTCATACTTGGTCAAATATTTTCGTTCGATCCCGCCGCGCTTGTCCGGTCATTTCAAAATATTATGATTATCGAAATAATCAAACGGTAGAAGACTGTTTTCACATTCCTGTAAGTATGTACTTCTGGCAACCGTATGATATCGAGCGCCGTGACCGCACTGGTTATGAGAAGACTCAGTATTATCAAAACCAAGTTAATACGGCCTACTGGGAGGCTTTCTGATAGAATAGCTTATGGCCAATCCAGAAAAACTGAATGGAAATAATGTCCCCGGTAGCTTGTATGTTGATACAACATGCATCGACTGCGGGACATGTTTACATCTCGCTCCAGATATTTTTAAAGAAAAAGAGGACCGCTCTTTTGTTGCCCTTCAACCTGCCTCGGCTCACGAATGGGTCTCCACCAAAGCGGCGATGGTTTCTTGTCCTACTAACTCCATTGGTGTGATGAATGCTCCCCTTGAGTTCAAAGAGGCGCGAATTTCTCTTCCTCATCTGATCGCTGGCAATGTTTATTACTGTGGTTACACCTCAAAAGATTCATATGGGGCATCAAGCTTTTTGATCACCCATCCCGAAGGAAATATCCTAATAGATAGCCCACGCTTTCATCCCCAACTGGTCAAAGAACTGGAGGCTTTGGGTGGAGTGAAGTCTATGTTTCTGACTCATCAAGATGACGTTGCTGACCATGAGCTTTTTCATGCTCACTTTGGTTGTGAACGTTTTATGCATGAAGCAGATATTGGAAAAGAGACCGAGAGTGTGGAGCATCAAGTAGAAGGATCTGAGGCACGGGAATTGTTAAAAGATTTTTTTATGATACCTACACCTGGGCATTCTCGGGGACATGTGGTTTATCTTTATAAAAATGAGTATCTCTTCACGGGTGACCATATCTTTTTTGATCAGAACTCTGAACAACTATCCGCTTCTCGGGGAGTTTGCTGGTATTCATGGACTAAACAAGTGGAGTCCGTCGAGCGCCTGCTTACATATTCTTTTGAATGGGTCTTGCCTGGACACGGGGGTTGGGGTTATAAATCCTCCGAAAACATGAAATCATCCATGTTTAACCTCCTACAGGATATGAAAACGCTCTCATGAAAGAATTTAAATTAATCGGGGAGTTTATTCCTCTGTGTGATCTTCTTAAGGCCTCAGATCTTTGTGACAGTGGTGGAGAAGCAAAGCACTTCATTGCTGATGGGAAAGTGATGGTGGATGGAGCCGTCGAGCTTCGCAAGCGCTGTAAAATTAAAATCAATCAAATTGTCGAATTTGCCGGGCAGAAACTTAAAGTCGTTTGAAAATAGATGCCGGGTTTTCACCCGGCCTTAAGACTAACGAACTTTCTTCATTTTTTTATGCGTCGATGTTGAATCTTTCTCCATCGCACTATCCATCATGGGAGTTTCTTTAGTCGTGGTTTTTTCCATAGCTCTGACAGTGCCGTCATCACTGGTCTTCATTTTTGTCTTGGTTTCTTCCATTCTTTGTTGCTCCGTTGTCATTCCCTCTGTGTACTCTGGCATCGTCGTATTGCTTGCATTAGCAACAGCTGTTAGAGAAAGGGTGAGAGCAATTGTCGCGATAAAAGTTTTCATAAATACTCCTTTAAAGTAATTTTCACTCAATCATGCTACCTAAGAGCAATTGGTCATTAGTTTAATCTATCCTGAAGGTTTTTAAAAATTCAGAGTGACTTCATTTTACAAATGCCAAGTGCTGCGATGATTCTAAGTTATGAATGTGCTTTTTTGGTGCGAAGAACCTAGTGTGGGAATTGAAGAGTTAAACGATATCGTGTCGGATGTAGGAACGAATGTTTTTGATGTCAGAGAATATCTGGCCAAGAAACTGATGGCTTCCTGGCCAGCGTAATATTAAGCTGCTTTCTTTTTATCTTTATCGGCCCAAACACTCCATACTTCTTTAGTCCATGTTGACTTAGTGTCCGCTACCCATTTTTTTGCCCAAAGTTTTTCGTGAACAAATTTTTCAAGTTCAGCTGGCGAGCTACAATCTACCCATAGAATCATGTCCCATTCGCCCATTGTCGAAGCTGCCCATTTAACTTCTTTCCATTTTTTGAGCCAGTTCCAATTTTCCCAAACCGGTGCATCTTTCGTCCATTTTACTTGTACTTGTGCTGTCCATTTAGACATAGAGTTCTCCTTGTGAGTTGATCTCTCAATCCTAGGGCAGTTCATAAAAAGGTAAAGTGTCATTGGCTTAGGGAAAAAAAGGTCTAAGCAGCTGGGTAATTTAAGTTTACGCTCTATGTCTGACATGATTGACTAAAAGAATACACTCAACTTTAGCAAGGCGATTTATGAAAGAGTTCAGGCCCTATGTAGCTGCTTCAGAAAAGATGAAAGAATTTTCACTTGGCCCCATCCTGATGGGTGTAGTTTTAGGGATTTTATTTGGTGCATCTTCACTATACCTCGCTCTTAAAGTCGGGATGACTGTATCGGCTTCCATTCCTGTGGCCGTTCTTTCCATCACCCTTTTTAAGGGTCTCTCTAAAATGTTTGGTTTCCGCAAGGCGACTATTCTTGAAAACAACATGGTTCAGACCACTGGTTCCGCCGGTGAGTCAATTGCCTTTGGTGTGGCCGTCACGATGCCCGCTCTTTTAATTTTAGGCTACGATCTAGATCTCATGCGGATCATGACAGTGGCCGTTCTGGGTGGATTGATTGGCGTGCTTATGATGATTCCCCTTCGTCAGGCCTTGATTGTTAAAGAGCACGGGAAACTGATTTATCCAGAAGGTACCGCCTGCGCGGAAGTTCTGATCGTAGGTGAGAAAGGTGGATCGTCGGGTAAAATCGTTTTTGGTGGTTTTTTTCTTGGTCTTTTTTATAAATTTTTTAACGTGGGTATGCGTCTCTGGAAAGATGTTCCTGAAAAAACGTTTGCGTTTTTTAAAGGCTCTGCAGTTTCGGCCGAAATTTCTCCAGAACTTTTGGGTGTTGGTTACATTATCGGAATGAGAACATCTGCCATCATGATGGCCGGTGGTGTTCTTTCGAGTTTTGTTCTCATTCCGATGATCGCTCTTTTTGGGGGCAATCTTACGGAAGCTCTTTTTCCTGCAAAAATCCTGATCAAAGATATGGAGATTCACGATATCTGGAGAAACTATGTTCTCTATATCGGGGCGGGTGCTGTAGCTGCAGGCGGGATCATTTCTCTTTTCCAAAGTTTGCCGACAATTGTTGGGGGAGCTAAATCAGGACTCGTCAGTGTTTTTGGTGGTGGAACGAAAGAAGTTAAAGTGAAGTCTCGAACTGAAGATGATCTTCCTTTTTCTTTTGTAGTCATCGGAACACTCGTGATGGTTGTGGCCTTATGGTTTGCACCAGCTCTTCATATTAATTTATTCTCTGCCATTATGATCATTGTTTTCGGATTTTTGTTCGTAACAGTAAGTTCTCGTTTAACGGGTGAGATTGGTTCTTCATCTAACCCGATTTCAGGGATGACAGTCGCTACTCTTCTTTAAACCTGTCTGATGTTCTTAGCTGTCGGCTGGATCGGACCTGAATACCGAGTGGGAGCACTAAGTATCGCTGCCGTAGTATGTATCGCTGCTTCAAATGGTGGGACAACGTCTCAGGATTTAAAAACAGGTTACATCATTGGAGCGACGCCTCGTTTGCAACAGATCGGTCTCTTGATCGGTGCTTTAACTTCTGCGATTGTGATTGGTTACTCACTTAAACTTCTTAACGATGCTTCAACTGTTTATTCTAAAAAAGTTCCTCAATACGTTGTCACTGATGCAAGTCTCCTCAGGCCAAAACAAAAAGTTGGTGGTCCTGAAGGCAGTCACGATTCAAATGAATACCGTGTACTTCAAGTGACTGAACAGTCACCTGCTGACGTACTTGCTGCAGTTTCACCGGGCAAATACCTCGTTGATGATGCTGGCAAAATCGTTTATCTGGTTGACCCGGGAATTAACGGAACTCTTAATAAGCGTGATGATGGAACAAGTGTCACAAAGT
>JBBARF010000081.1:0-16988 GCA_040399925.1 Bacteriovoracaceae bacterium | reverse complement strand
TTATCACACCCTACTTTAGATGATGGAAAACTTTGATAACGTTTTTTTCTACGATCATTGCACCAAACTTTACGGCACCTCTCATAGCACCACCAAAAACGGCGCCTTCCTCTATTTTCTCGAAAAAATTCCAGAGTACTGCATCCCCGATAAGTCTGAGCGAAAACTCAAGGGGGATGAAGCGATGAAGTACTTGAAGGATAAATTGCTAGAAACGTACGATGAAAAAGAATTTGAAGTTAAAGCATCATCTTCTCTTTTATCCGATTCCTCCGCCGGTCGTAAAACGCTGAAGTTGAATCCGCACAAAGAGTACACCACTCAGCATCTGGATATTTTTCTTGTCCACGAGGGCTGGGTTCACTTAGGCACGTCAATCAATGGTGCCGCTCAGACAGAAAACCCATGGCTCTCAACCTGGGCCCCTCGAACGACTTTTATGCAGGAAGGTCTGGCGGTTTTAACTGAGCTTATCACGGGCTGCATGACCCCCGAGCGCTGGAACAAAGTGGTTCTTCGACATTTAGCAACGACTATGGCCGAGCGTGGCTCACCTATTACCGATGTGTATGCTTATCTTCGTCACCACGAGATGAGTGACTTGGATGCCTTTAAGCTAGCACTGCGAGTTTTCAGAGGCGTTCCTCTTGAGGGCGGTATGGCCTTCACTAAAGAACTTCTTTATCTTCATGGCATGATTCAGCTGCTATATCATATGCATTTTTTTAAAACAGATTTGAAGTCTTTGTGGGTTGGTAAAATTTCTTTTGATGAGCACGTGATGCTGATGACTCATTGGGGTGTTATGAATCCAACGATTAAGTATTTTCCCAAAGGTCTTGAAACGCAAAAGGTCCAGGATCGTCTCGAGAAACTAAAAGAGCTCTCTTTTAGTCTTTTCAATCACGGTTTTCTCTAAGAGATCAGCATCTTCACGACATTTTCAAAGGCAGGCATCAGATGCTGTTGCAACTCTCCTGGAATTTTATTTTCATCCAGAGATTTTTTCATGCAGTAGAGCCACTGCTCGCCTTCTTTGGGGCCGATGGAGAACCCAATGTGCTTCATGCGCAGCCTCGGGTGTCCGTATTTTTCCAGATATAACTGAGGACCACCGAGCCATCCACTCAAAAATCGACTGAGTTTATCGGCAGAAATTTCTGGTTCCTTTCCAGCGTGTGTTGCAAAGCATTCACGAGCTTCGGGATCGGTCGCCATGATCCGATAAAAATCATTCACGATTTTATCTATCACTGTATTTCCACCCACGGCTTCAAACATAATACCCGCCTCAAAAGCTAAAGCTTATTTTCCATCGTTCCTCCACAATTATCCTTTATAATAAAGTCTCAATAAAGATAAAAGGAAATCCTATGAAATTACTTTCACTAGTTACATTGACTGCCTTGCTTTCACTCACTGCTTGTTCTCACTACAAAAAATCTTGTTGTGCAGATACTGCGGCGAAAGCGACTTGCACTGAAGAGAATTGCAAGAAAGCTTGCTGCGACAAAGAAAAAAAATGTGCTGATGGATCATGCACAAAGACTGATGCAAAAACTTGTTGTGCAGACGACAGTTGCAAGAAAAAATCTTAAGTCTTAGAGGACTCAAATGAAAACTATTCTCTCACTTCTGCTACTCCTCTCATTCAATGCCCTTGCAAACGATTGTGCAGATGATGCCAATAAGTACTGCCAAGGTGTTGATCCGGGTCGAGGCCAGGTTGCACGTTGTCTTTCTGATTACGGGAATCAACTTTCTCCGAAATGTCTAAAAGAACTTAAAACTTATAAAAGTAAAACAGCGGAACTGAATCCTTGTTTTGAAGATCTCGCTGAGTTCTGTACGACAATTCCTAACGGGAAACTTGAGTACTGCCTCATGAAGAATGAAACAAAGCTCTCCCCTAAATGCTCTGCTGACTTTAAAAAGAAGCGTGGCGGAATCATCGTAAAGGATGTGTGTGTTCAGGACGTGGTTGATAACTGTTATACAAGTGTCGCAGGAGCTGAAGGTTCTATCATTCGCTGTCTAATTAAAATCCAGCCTAAGCTCTCTGGCTTCTGCAGGAAAGCGGTTGAAACGAAAGTCACCTTGATGAAACAGAACAACGCTTGTTTTGATGAACAAGAAAAGTTTTGCCCGAGTCAGGTTCGTTTTGTTGATATCCAGGATTGTATGGAAAAGAAAATAACGACTCTGACTCCTGCTTGTAAAAAGCTTGTTCAAACTGAAATCGATAAAGGTAAGTCCAATCCTTGCTACAAAGACTTGAAACGTCACTGTGTTCCTGGCATCAGCGCAGATGATCAGAACCGTTGCCTTCTGGTGAATGAAAAAGAAATCAGCAATGGTTGTAAGCAGTACCGCACGACTCAGGAAATTAAAGTGAAGAAGATGATTGAAGTCTGCGAAGCCGACCGCTTGAAGATCTGTTCAAAGTCGCCATTTATGAATGGTGCCGTCACCAGATGTTTGAGGGAAAACAAGGCCAAATTAACGAATAAAGAATGTGCCGCTCTTCTCTAGGCAAAAAAAAGCCACCCTTTCGGGTGGCTCTTTTTTTTTGGAGACTTAAAGTCTTAGAGGAAAAGTTTAGAAACGATTTCTGACATTTTTTCAGAAGATGTACCGTTTTTAGCAGCAGCTTTTTCCATTGCAGCGTTGAATGAAGAAGCATCACCTTTCATAGAAAGTTCAGCAGCTTTAGTAAGAGAAGCGATATCAGAACCGATGATTTCAGATGCGTAAGCATTTGTATCAGCAGCAGTTAAAGCAGCTTTAGAAGAGAACTTACGGAAATGGTTAGCAGCTTTAGCAATTTTGAGTGAACGTTCAGCTGAAAGACCAAGTTTAGAAACTTGTTTAGACATTTCTACGACAAGGTACTGCTCAACTGCAGCTGCACGTTTAAGTGTATCTTTGTTAGTAAGAGAAGTTTCAGCAAGGATCAATTTACCGTTAGCAACTAGACCTTTAGAAGTCTGCTTAGGAGCTTTAATTTTTGAGTAATCAATAAGGTCGTTGTGAACCATAGAGATCAAGTTAGCGTAACCTTTAAGAGAAGCTGTTTTACCAACGTTAAGGTTAAAACCATCTTCAAATCCGTCATCGTAACCAACATCGTAACCATCATCAAATCCATCATCGTATCCGAGGTCGTAACCGTCTAATTGACCGTCATCGTAACCATCATCGTATCCATCATCATATCCAGCATCGTAACCATCAAGGTCACCATCATCATAACCATCATCGTAACCAACTGAGTAACCTTGATTGTAACCGATAGCTACACCGTCAGTTTTACCAACGTTGTATCCATTTGTGTAACCGATAGCGATACCAGCAGTTTTACCATCAGCAAAACCTTGGTTGTATGTAGCAGAAGCGAAATAATTTTTAGCTCTTTCAAATCCAGCTTCATCCCCGTCAAGATAACCATCATCATAACCATCATCATAACCAGTAGTGTAACCTTGAGCTTTACCAGCATCAAAGCCTTCCTGGTAACGATCATTACAAGCAACTGAAAGACCGAGAAGAGATACAGTAGCGAGAACTAGCAGACCTTTTTGCGTTTTCATGTTTTTCCTTTTCCAAAAAAATTCTCAGAGGGGTGAGACCCTGAGGTTAAAGTTTTCATTTTGTAACACACTGAGTCGCGTCATGCTATGTACTGTGTAATCCTGACAAGAGCAATTTGCTTGCCAATATTTCAGTAACGAAATGGCCCCAAAGAACAAATCTTTTGATCTTTTGCTGCGACGCATGGAGACAAATTGACCATTCAACTCTGGATTAATCAGAGACAAAAGGGCCCCTTCTAAATATTGCTACCTAATTCATTTCAAACGTTTTAATCATCCACTCTTTATCTTCCAGACAAAGGAATAAAAACTCATGAGTGCCCGAAACTTTCGAGAACTGAGGGTTCATGGCCTTACATGTGCTGGGCACCGTCAAAGAGTTGCGGATACTAGAGACAAGCTTCCCGTTCTGCTCCTCAAAAAGATAAATGCGACTCAATGTGATCGATGTTGAGTCCACATAAAGGGCCGGTCTGAGGTCACTATTTCTCTTATACGTCACGGGGCTATAGAGTTCAGCGAGAAGTTTTTGTGACAAAAAGCTGTAACGAAGCTTTGGCCGTTTTGATATCGTTACATCGCTGCCCACTTTCGTTAATCCAATCAATTCTTCACGAGTCTGAATCACGGAGAACTTCTTAGTGTCTTTTGCAAAGGTCATTAAATGACCTGCAACGAGATCAGTTTCAGCATCATGTTCGTAAACATATTGACCGTCTTGCTGAGAATCTTTTGTTGTTACTAGCTTCGCGCGAGTTCGGTCGTAGATGTTGAAATAAACTTCGCCCTGAGTTTCCAAACCATTTAAAGTAACGGCATACACAGGATCAATTTCTTCAGTCTGAAGAACTAATTGAGGAAGACGAGCTGATTTCTGGGCCGATTTGCCATCAAAGGTCGCAATAAAGATGTCACGTTTTGTTCCAAGGCCTACTGATAGGATCACTCGGATCTGACCATTCTTTTTATCCGTTTCTGAAGCGGGAAGAATATTTTCATTCTCAACCGTTGCAAACCATTTAGCTTTTAATTCCGTTTTAAGATTCTCTTCCCAGATGTTAGTCGTAAGGGCACGAACACGGAATGAGTCTGTCAGTGGCTCAAGGTAGTAAAGACGCTTTTTCTTACCAGAGTCAAATCTCTGAAAAGTATTTTTAGGCTGATCAATTTTAGGTAACTGACCATTTGAGAAGTAAGCAGGAACCAGGATTTTACCAAGAGTCGGGTGAGTGAAATTAATGAAAGTCACGTCGGCCAGAGAATCAACACTCAGGTCTAGATCCAGTTTCGCCCCCGGAAACTTATTCCATAGTGGTTTCATCTCAGAGTTGTAAAAATGGTAGTCTAAATATTTTTTTCCATCTTTAAGGTTCAACGTTTGAACGAAATAATCTTCTTTACCGTCAGTATTAAGATCCACACGGATCAAGTTAACTAAAGAGACTACATTTTCCAGAAGAACAAGGTTTGGGGCCTGAACAAATTTATTGTTCAAACGGTTAAACATGGTTATTTCAAGTCTACCGGACTCATCTTCAGTCTTCGATTTAATTAAACGCTTCATAAAGAAGTCATGAGCACCAGTTTGATTAAATGATTCAACAGTTGAAATAGTAGCGGCCACAAGACCATTTCTTACTCCACCTACCGGAAGTGGCTTATCCAGGAAGACGAAAGGAAGTTTTTTGAATCCTGCTTCTCCACGGATATCTCTGACTACTGGAATTTCATTTAAATAAGATTGAGACTCACCATTTTCAGTGATGGTAACTTTAAGAGTGATGTTGGCCTCACGGTTCAGATCAATTCCTGTTACCGCTACCGTCACATCTTCAGTAGAACCCATCGGGATACTCTCAAAAGTCTTAACTCCATCCGCAAGAGTGATCCCTGCTGAAAGGCTTTCTACCTTAACTTCAACGGGCCCAGAAAGTGTGCCGTAGTTTTTAACAGGAACAATTACTTTTGCGTCCATAACCTGGGCACGTATCGTAATCTGGCGAACTCGTTTAAGTACTGGGCGAATGACTGATCCGGCCACTTTAGTTGAAATCGAATCCCAAGTGGCGTTACCACCCATGACATATTTATCTTTATCAGAGTTCTTAGTCCCTAGATAAAGACGCGCTAGAATTTCATTTGAAGTAATACCTTTTTCCTGAGCGATGGCATTAGCGATCAACCCAGCAACCATCGGAGAGGCCTGAGAAGTACCACTCTTAATATCGTAACCAGAAATCGGGAAGAATTCTGGTTCGTACATTGTTGGGTTAAGACTTAAGATTCCTTCCCCTGGAGCGATAGTATCAACGTGTGATCCGTAATTAGAGAAACCAGCAAATGTCCCATCAAGAGTTGAAGCTGCAACACATACCACACCCTCATAAGCACAAGGAAAGAGTGGTTCAACTGAATTATTATTACCGGCCGCTGCAACGATGATAATGCCTGCATCAATCGCGATATTAATAGCATCACGTAGATATTTTGTTTCAAGAGATCTAGGCCAGCCAAGACTCATATTAATAACTTGAACTTTTTTAGAAACTGCGTAGAGGATTCCACGAGCAAAAGCATCTGAACTGGCAACGTCAGACTTAGAACCCGTATCTTTCATCACTTTAATCGGCATGATCAAAGCTCGGGGAGCGACACCGACAATACCTTCACCGTTTTGAGCAGCCGCGATAATTCCAGCGACGTGAGTTCCGTGTCCATCAATATCATTTGGATTTTTTGCTTCATCTGAATCAATAGCTTCAGTAAAGTTCCATCCGTGACAGTCACCGGCAAGTTGATTGTTGTCGTTATCGACTTTGGGATCTTTGCCGCATTCATTTTCATTGCTCCAAAGGTTTTCCTTGATGTCAGGATGATTAATGTCCAGACCCGAATCTAGGACAGCAACAACGGGACGCTCCTTAGAAATCGTCTTGAATAATTTCTCCCACTGAACATCATTTCCTGCTGTACCAGTCAAAGGAAGGTTATGAATATCATCTTTTTCTTTATAATAAGTCTGACCTTGATTTAAAAGACCCCACTGAAAAGGAAAAAGCTCATCAATCACGATACGGCGAGCATTGTCCGGATGAGTAAGAGAAAACTTAAGCAATTCATAAGTCGGTTCTACATCTTTTACCCACGAGAGGCGTTTAAGACTTTCAATTGTATGGTTTCCTTTAACGATATAACGGGTATTAAACGCCTTGATATCTCCCGGATAAAACTTTTCTATTTTAAGATTCGAGACCTTGAGATCTGAAAGCTTAAGTGGGAGTTTTGCTTCCACCACAAAGCGACCAGCAAAGGCTTGAGCTGACGCAACCGCCAGGGCAAGGAATAAAATAGATCTCATAACAACCTCGTCATCAACCAGTAGATGAAGAATTCACCTTCCAGCATATCTGTTTGTCTTTGGTATTGAACGACTGGACCCAAGATCTGTGGTGATCCATACTCACCGAGTGAGCTTGAAACAAAACCTTTATCTGATTTACCAATCATCGCTTTTTCTGAGTTTTCGTCACCTTCTCTGAAACCGTCAATTCGGGCAACAACATAAAGATTGTCCTGACCACCAACCATTTCAGTAATACCTTTGAGAGTCAGTGTGTCTTCCATCAGGGCGTAAGCTTTTAGCAGGTATTTATTGGCCTTGGCAGACTTCTCTTTTTCGTCAAACTTGCGGTACTTTCGAAGGAAGCGGAGGAAGCGGTCAACATTCGGAATGTTGGCGTCTTCAAGTTCTGCGACTTCTTCTTCAGAGAGATCTCTTTCTTCTTCGTCAGCAGGGTTAACCGTTAGGTCTTTATGAGACTGATTGAACTTGAAGATCTTACGGACCGATGTTTCATCTAGTTTAAGCAGGTAATCCATTCCGTTTCTGTAGAAAAGGATATTAACGTTGATGTTATAAAGAAGAAGTGAGCGCGAATCATTTAAGATCGGAGCATTAAAGAACTCATAGCGATACTTCTCTTTCATCCCACGAAGAATATCTTCCGCTTTCTTACGGTTAATTTCCCATCCGTTCCACTGACGTGTGAACTTGATAAACGGCTCTATCAGGTTTCCGTCCTTATCAACTTCTTCGTCCAGAACCAGAAAGCGAGAGTGAGATTTACCTTTGTATGAATAGCCTGGGTTACTACCGGTACTTTCTGAAAGACCAGCATCTTTATCAAAAAGGATATCAACCCAATGAGAGATCATAGCATTAGCATAGGCCTGGTAGTTTTTCCCGTTCATGAAGCCGTAGTAGTGACGACGGAAGAACTTCTCATCACCTTGTGGATTCTTAAGAACCATATTGGTTGATGCATTCTGTTTATTCCACTGCCAGAACAAAAGGTTCAGAGATGGAGTTGAATCTTTGAATTTATGGGTCAAAACAAAGGGCTTAGTTTCTTCAGCATCTTCTAAGTGAGCTGTTGAAGAGTTAACAATGGCCTTACGAAGTGAGCTGATATTTTCCAGAACATTAGGGTTACCAGGGTGAAGGTTCAGACGGAAGAATTTAGTTTTAGTGTTACCGGCAGCTTTATTCATGCTGACTTTGAGTATTGGAATCAATGAATCAAGATTAAATGAGATTCCGAGTTTCCCTACGCGACCTAGGTCCTTATAGATATGGAACTCATCTTTGTTCTTTCTGTGAACATGGAAGCGTGAAACAACCTGATGACCAGGAGTTAAGCTTAAAGAAGCCTTAAGGAGTTGTTTATAACCACCACCAACTTTAAATCCACCATAAGTCGTTAATGAATCGGTCACGAGCAGAGATTCGCCTACTTCCATGGCATCCTGAAGTGGCTTTAGAACTGCTTCGATTTTCTTAGCTTTAACTTCTTCAGATGCATTTTCATCTAATTGAACGTTAGCTGCATCATTGAGCATGCGACCGTAGTCCATTTTAACTAAGGGAACGAAAACATTTTTAAAAGGATATTTTAGAGACTTTTGAATACTTGTTACTGGTCTTAAATGAGCATAAGTACGAACGAGGAGTGCTTCAGCTTTTCCATAAACAGAAAGTGGTGTGGGAATCCCCATAGTCCCTAAAAACATTCCTGCACCAACTGCAACACCGACAGTATCTACTAATTGAACGAGGTTATCGGTTCCGAGATATGTACCTGTCACAAGGTTTCTAGACATGATCAACTGACCGCGTATTGTTGGGAAGGTCCAGGCCTGAACAGGGATTTCGATTGGTGCTTGGTCAGCAATTGATTGATCAATTGAAACCTGAAGGCGCTTTTTAAAAGCAGCTTCATTCATCCCCGCAATATCAGTTCCCATAAATTTGAACTGGTTAATCTGAGAAACAGCAAGATCAAGAAGCGTAGAAACCGCACGAGATTTTACAAATGATCTCATTTCAGAAGCTTCAAGTGGAGACTCTGGATCGCCATAAGCAAAACGACTAGCGTATCCAGGCCATTTCTGTTGAGTCAATTTACCACGAACAAGCTCAACACCGTTTGTGACATCGGCATCAACCTTTAATTCCTTGGCATCAATCTTAAAGAGTTTCATCACCGAGTTACGGCGGGAGATTATTTTTTCAACAAGAATCGTTTGAACAGCTTGTGGGATATGAGTTGAAGCTACGATTTCTTCCCAATCATTTCTTGTGAGTTTTTCAATACGGCGTGAAATCCAACGAGCATCATCCCAAGAACATTGAAAATCGGCCAAACGGTCATGTACTAGAGCGATTTCTCTTTGTTTTGTGTTCTCATTAATGCGGTTGACCCCGGCAGTCCAGCCAAGAAGATTTACGGATTCAGTCAAATTAACAATTGAAAGAGGAACTGCAAGTGATGAAAGCACGCGGCGACCGAGAATCATCTCGTCCGTCACACCCACTGCGAGGTTATAAATAGTATGAACTGAGTCCATAATGATTAAATCTTGAACGAGAAGCTTATTATCGCCCAAATCTTCGATGATCCATGCTTTAGGTTCTCCGGCCATCGCCTCTTTATCAAGGTATGAGATGAATCCAAGTTTTTGAGCAGCATCTTTAAATTTGATCGTTACACGTGGAACGTACTTAATATCAGGGATCTGGTAGCCAATTTTACGAAGAAGAGATTTGGCCAGAAGAACTGAGTGAACAGTCTTACTTAACATCATCGTATAGATTTTATTGTTTGTTCCGCTATGTTGAACGTTAAAACGAAAAGTTCCTGATGGAGTCAATACTGGTGAATGATAAGAAACTTCATCCATATCAAAAACAGGATTCTTATCAACTGGAAGCTTATCCAGCATAACGTTTTTCCATAGATCAGAAGTTTCATCAGGATTAACGTTTGAGATATCAAAGCGGCCTTTAGAATCATTAATAAGTTTATCAGCATCGTCCGGTAACAAGCGCTTACCATTATAAACAAGGTCAACAGCTGCATCGTTTTGGTAGCCAACGGGAATACCGCCAGCACCTTGCGAAAGGGCAAAAGTTGAATGGATTAATAGTAGTAACAGTAAAAACTGTTTCATGGGCTACCTTTAGAAGAAGTACACTCTTCTATGAGAAATCGATGCCATATCCGTGAGTATAAGAGGGTCCATAACTCCTCATAAGCACAGTGTGTAAGAAGTTCGGGGTGTCTAAATTTTAGACAGGTGTTCAGGATGAAGAATTATGGATTTTGTTGACTCGGGTTCAGAAAAGGCAAAAAAAGGGCCGCCCTTCGGCGACCCTTACTCATCAAAGAAGATGAAGGAAACTAATTACATCTTCTCATTTGAATCTGGTAAACAATTCCTGCGCTGATATCTGCTGAATCCACTGTCGCCATTGCATCAGAGATTCGTGAGCTGTTACGAAGCATCATCGAAGCGTTTACGCGAAGGTTAGTATCAGCTCCGCAAGGAGACCAAACCATCGCCTGAACAGCAAGAGCGTTGCTGATAGTGTAATCGCTGTCCTGTTGACCTACAAAACTTCTAGAGAAAACAGGTCCTCTCATTCCAGCGAAGAAATACTCAGCTGAGAAAGCGGCCGTGGCCTGACGGTTAGGAAGAGAGACGAATCCACGGTAATCAACTGCAAGAACCGAGATAGAAAATCCGTTCGGAACATGAACCGGAACTGCAATGTTACAGCTCTTACGGTCCAATGTCCGACCAGAAGCGGGGCCTGCCTCAGTGAGGAACTGGTCGAAGATGATGGACAGCTGTTTCGAATCAGGAGAGAGTGCGACACTTGCTGATCCACCAGGACAACCGTTACCACCGTAG
Organism: Bacteriovoracaceae bacterium; assembly: GCA_040399925.1. GTDB lineage: Bacteria > Bdellovibrionota > Bacteriovoracia > Bacteriovoracales > Bacteriovoracaceae > Peredibacter. The sequence goes on along the minus strand of JBBARF010000081.1, from coordinate 6,141 downwards.
GCAGGAATCCCCAAAGCAATATCGTTTTGTGCAAAAGCACTTAATGAAAGTGTAGAAAGAAGAAGAGTTACTGAAAGCGTTTTTTTAAATGAGAACATAGAGACTCCTTGTTTGGTTGCCTGTTTTTTGGACGTCCTGTCCTGGTTAGTTAACTTCAATCTATTTTTAAAAAAGTTTTTTGTGAAGATGCAAAATCAAGCTGGGAATTGATTGCCGACCACGTGGTTTATGGATCTCTTTTGAATAAACCACGTGAACAACTTCAGTCGTCAATGTTCAAAAGGTGATTGAAATCAATTCTCATAAAAGGATATATAGGAAAGAAGAAGTTAAGGAGAACAACATGCTTAAAACATTTATTATCTTATTTTTTATCTCTTCCGCTCGCGCTCAAGTTGTATTCGATGGATTAACTTATAAAGGAACGGGATGCCCACAGGGTTCAGTCTCTACAGTACTTTCACCGGATGGTTCATCATTTTCTGTTCTCTTTGATGAATTCCGTGCAGAAGTTCCTCAGTATGATGGAAATAACGATAACGCTTCAACGACTTTAAGCAACAGACAACGCGCCACCGCCAATACCGCTTCTCTTAGTTATAAAAATTGTCAGTTGAGCTTCACTGCAATTATTCCTATAGGTAGTCAGGCGGATACTTTACAAATAGAGCTCCAAGCACGCGGGGCGACTATTATTGATCAAGGTGTTGAGGGCTTTTTTGCTTCTATCCTCGTGGGCTATAGCGGTCTTTCATCGAGAAGAGGAAGCCCTACAATGGTCATACAGAAGCACTGGCGTGGAATGCGTGGCCCGGTTGATGACAATTGGTCCGCATCTCCTATCTCTACCATTCCTATTCGCTCGGCATGTGCAACATCGGCCAATAGAAGTGTTCGTTTTGATTTAAAAAATCACGTTCAGGCGGAAATCCCGAATGGAGATCTCAAGAAGTCAGGACTCATCACCATTGACTCAGCAGATGCAAGGGGGTTGTTAAAATTTACACTAACAACCGCTGCTTGCCGAACAAAGTAGGGACAAGTTGTCACCAGTCAGAATCCTTATGCCACCAGTTTCTGACTGGAAACCTACTATACTCTTTCAACTTCATTTGACCCATTCCCTTAAATCTCCTTTTCTTGATATGAAGAAAGAAGGAGGACAGGGAATGGAATTAATCCAAGAAAACGAGCTCATCCAAAGTTTGCAAATCATGATAAACAATTATCTTGATAAGAACTCCAGTCTCACGATCAATGCTCTAGCAGGTCGTGCGAATGTGCCGGTCACTACTCTCCGTCGTTTATCTCAAGGTCAGCAAAAAAATGATATCGCCCCTCACTCAGTATTAAATATCGCAAGCTACATCCTGCGCGAGAAGAATCTCCAGAAGCTGATGGAAAGACTTGAGCCCTGTATGGCCGAGTTTTTGAAAAAACATTTCGGAAATTTCATTTTCTCATCTGAAAACCGCACTTTTGATTGTGACCTGAATAATGAATTAAAAGATGAAACGAAGTATTTTATCTATAAGTTAGCGGCCAACCACAATGGTACTGACTGGATGACAATTGTTGAGAACTTCGGTGGACATGGTAAGAAGAAAGTTGAAGAGATGCTGAGCAAGGGTCTATTAATCGAAGCCGATGCACGTCTTCACGCTCGTGAGAAAAACTTTTCACTTGATTTAAATATCGCAGCTTCTCACTTACCAGATCTCGCACGCTACTACAAACCAGACTCGATTTCTCGCGGGCTGAACTCTTTTTTCTCATTGAGTGAAGCCTTAAACGAGGAAGCGATTCAGGAAATTCGGACAATACAAAGAGAGGCCGTAAAGAAAATAAGTGCCGTGATGAATAATCAGGCCTCAATGGGAGAAATCCCCTTCTTTATTCTGAACCTTTCTGAGACTTTTACAACTGAACAACCATCAGGAGAACTCCAGTGAAATCCCTACTCTTAATCCTCTCTCTCGTCTTTTCTGCCACTGCGCTGGCGCAGTCCCGTGCTGACGTAGAAAAGATGCTGACCTCACGCGGAATGTCCCTCTCGCAACTCGAATCTCAGGGTAACGTGCTTCTGTTTGGTGAGAACACAGGTCATGGCCGCAAGATTCAGTTCTCGCAGGTTCAGGTTCTTATCACTCGTGATCAGGCCGTCCTTAAGAGAGAAATCGAGGGCGTCTCGTTCAATGGTCAACCGACTCTGGATCAAGTAGAATCAATTAGATTTAATGGACAGTATATTCTGAAATCGGACGTGGCCGGAGCGATTATCAAACAGTAGCCTGGCCCTTTTTGATGGAATTAAAAGTCCCGGCCTTGTGCTGGGATTTTTTTTGGTTTTTTTGAGATTTGGAAGCTGGACCTCTGCTCTTTTCAAGTTGGGAATGGGAGTAAATCAACCTCTGCCCTTTTCAAGTTGGGAATGGGAGTAAATCAATCTCTGCCCTTTTTAAGTTGGAATGAAAGCAAAATTAACCTCTGCCCTTTTCAAGTTGGAATGAGAACAACTCAACCTCTGCCCTTTTCAAGTTGGAATGAGAACAACTCAACCTCTGCCCTTTTCAAGTTGGAAATGAAAGCAGAATCCCTTTCCAAACCCGTTCAAAAATTCTACAAAACTTCTCCCTATGCCCTGTTAGGAAATCTATCAGCTGTCGAAAGTTTAATCAGTTCCCTTAGAGCCCCAAAAATCGTGAGTATTTAAAATCTTACATCTTCCTACAATAAAAAATCTTGTCACGATTCTTGCACAGAGGTGTGGATCAATAGGCTTCAGGGATGATGGCCAGAAAGATAAAGGGCACCCTTTATGCGAAATATCGCATGTACCATCATCCTTTTGAGTTCGCTCAATGCTGTCGCACAGACATCAAGCTCGATGTCGTTGCCTCAAGCTCCAGCGACTGCAGCTCCTGCTGCGGTCGCTTTTCCCGAGCCTACTCAGCAGACGGCCCCTCCTACTGCAGCCAATACAATTAAAACAAACGTAGTGCCTGGTCTATTAAACGTGAACCCGAATAAATTTTTTGGTGCACTTTCTGTAGGCTATAACTCTAATCTTTACGAGCGAAACACGAACTCTTCAGTGGCTTCGACTTCTGCAGATGCCGTACTGAACTACCGTGCAAATAAATCAAACGTTATCCGTGGATATGTTGGTGGTTCTCAAGAACAAACTCAAGGTAAAGAATCTCACTTAAATGATGGGTTCGTTGCCTGGGTAAATGATGGCTTCTGGAAACGTGGACCGGTATCAACTATTGGTCAGCAAGTTCGTTTGATCGTTCCAATGAGCCGCGAATCTGTGAAGCGTGATGAGAGAATTACAGGAGTCACAGTGGCCCCAACTTTCGTGTTCAATATGACACCTGTTGGCCTCACTGGTGTCATGTTGGTCTATCAACCAGCAGGCACAAAAAACTTTCATAAGTATGAAGTGAACCGCGCTTACCGAACCAATAATGAATTTACCCTTTCGCACCTCTTCCGTGCGATCTGGAGCTTCACTGATAAGGCGTTCTTCCTCTCAGACTTCGTTTATAGAAATTCGTGGAGCTACGGCGGAATCTCGAAAGATCCGGTCTCTTCTTACTCGGTCTCTTTGGGTTACAACGTCAGCGACGCTTTCAGTTTATCGGCCGGGGTATCAACTGATGCCACGATCCGTAACTTTGAGAACGGTGCAGACCAGAACATCCAACTGTTTAACCAAAAAACATCATCCATTTTCCTAGGACTCACTTATGTCTTCTAGCAACAGGAGCGCTCCCATGAAATCTTCAGCCTTCATCTTCATTCTCGGTGTACTCATGATTGGGTGTGCGAAAGAAAAAGAGTATAAAGAGATCTACAAAGAAAGTACTTTTAACAAGATCCTTTCTGAAGATCCGAATGATCCGTATGTCTATGTTCCTTCGGTTGAAAACACACCGATGAACGTTACGGCGTCACGTCCCTACTGGCTTGGAGATCAAAAGCTCGTAACATTTAAATTCACAGAAAAGACTCTAGAGGTTCTAGAGATCCCTACTGATAAACGTTACAACGGTAACGCCAACAACTTTAGTCCCGTGTTCAAACTAGATATCGAACATAAGGATTACCGCTGTCTTGAAGATGATTTCGGAGAATGTTCTAACAAAGAAGAAGAAGTAACAGATCGCGCTTGGCAGTCTAAGCCTTACTTCAAAGCTGACTTTGCTAAATTAACAGTTCTTGAAACGAATACCCTTCCTGAACAGTTAACAAATCTTTTCCAAAAGTGCTTCACTGACAGGGGCTCAGTTGTAAAAGATCTTAAAATGGACTCAGATTCATTAAACATTACTGTTGAAAGAACAATGACTGCAGGGATTGAATGTGCTGACCTTGAATCATTTGATGATTTAAGAAACATCACTTTCAAGGTTAACTACCACTACTCTTTTGTTAAACTTTCAAAAATTGCTGGCAAAGACTACCAGCCAGTAACATACCCTAATACAGACCAGAACACTTTCGGTTTCTTCACCACAAAGACCAAGAAGCTCAGTGCTGACAATCGTGAAACACTTGATTCTGACTTAACATTGATGAATCGTTGGAATCCAAATCGTAAAGAGATCACTTACTTCCTTAATGAGTCTTTCTACGATGAAGATATGAAGTCGATCAAAGAAAGTACTGAAAAAGCAGTATCAACAATCAATAAATCTTTTACTCAAGCGGGTGTTGATCTTAAAATAAACCTTGCTGATGGTCGTGGAAAACAAATTGGCGACGTACGTAACAGCTTCCTCGTCCTTGTTAAAGACCCACAAGCTTCTGGTGTGATTGGTTACGGCCCATCTATTGCCAACCCTAGAACTGGTGAGATCCTTAAAGCTCAAACAGTGATGTACTACGGAACAATCCGTAAATTCATTCAAGAAACATATGACGAGCTTCTTCTTGAGGCACAAGGTAAAGTAGAACTTGCTCAGTCACCTGCTGCAGAACTAGCGAAAGAAATTATTGTAGAAGGGAAATTCAAAAATGGCGTAGAAGCTAGTCTCGTAGAGACTCAAGTTGCTCAAACAGCTATGCGATCTGAACTCCTCAATCTTTTCACACTGAAAGATACTGTTTCGACTCAAGTCGCAGCTCCATTAAGAGTCAATAACATTAACGGTACTTCACTCAGCAAAAAAATGATAGACCGTCTTAAGACTGAAATCTTCTCGCATGAGCGTATCGCGAAGACTTATAATCTTGAAGACAAGATGGAAGAACTTTCTCGTAACAACCTCTTCCACCACTCAATGGTTAACTGGAATGAAGCTGTTGGTTCAGCACTCAATGACTTAGATCTTGATCTTAAAAATGCTAAACCTTGGAATGACCTGACTGAAGAAGAAAAAGAAGCGTTGATTACTAAGCTCATGCCTAATGTTTGGATTCCAACACTAGTGCATGAAATTGGTCACAACATTGGTCTTCGTCACAACTTTTCTGGTTCTGAAGATAAAGAGAACTACTACTCTAAAGAAGAAAGAGCTCACCACGGAATTGAACGTGATGTGACTTACTCTTCAGTTATGGATTACTCATACTCAAGTCTTAACCAACTTCCGATCATGGGTAAATACGACATAGCAGCCCTTCGTTTTGCATACAATCGTCAGATCGAGCTTAAGACTGGTGAAATTGTTTCACTGACTCAAGGCACTCTCGAACAGATGAAAAAAGACAACTCAATCGAAGCGATGAAAACTTTCGAATACTGTACTGATGAGCACGCTTCAGTAAATGCAGGGTGCAACCGCTTTGATGAAGGTTCTGACTTAAAAGAAATTGCCGAGCATTATGTTCGTGCTTACAAAAAGAATTACTCGAAACGTAACTTCCGTAACAACCGTCTAAACTTCTCTTCTCAAAATGACGGCGATTACTACATGGGTGCTCGTGGAACTTTTGAAGGTCTAAGAATTTTCTTCGAATCATTTGACCGTATCAAGGGCATGTACCCGAATCTTGCGCCCGATCAGTGGGAGAGCATAGAGTTCTTAAAAGAACTTAAAGCTGCTACTCAAGTCGCTGCTGACTTCTACATCGAAGTCCTTAAGACTCCAGCTGTACACTGTGTACTAGTTGATAAAACTTCTGGTCAACTTG
>JBBARF010000080.1:0-17089 GCA_040399925.1 Bacteriovoracaceae bacterium | reverse complement strand
GTATTCTCTTTGTTTTCTTAATCAATATCCTTGTAGGCTCAGTTAGCTGGGCCCAGGACACTTCAACTTCAATTTCCGGATCTAGTACTGTAAACGTAGCTGAAAAAGAGCTGGAAGTGGCAATGGGTATTGATACCATTGAAAAGTTAGACTTTGATTACAATACAAAAATTAACATCGGTAACGAACAGTTTTTAAAACTTCAGATTATTCCTCAGAAACGAGAAATCATTTTCAAGGGTTTAAAACCCGGTAAAACAACCGTTCTTATTCGTGATAACGTGGGAGACGTCAGACTTCGTTATACAGTTGTTGTAACGGCTACTGGTAAGTCCAATGTTGTCGCCGAACTTCGTGAACTTATCGGAGATGTTGAAGGTCTGGAGATCGGAATTAAAGGTGGAAAAGTTTTTGTTGGTGGAGAGATCGTTGTTCCAGACGAGATCGGGAGAGTCTCGAAGGTTCTAGCAAGTTATCAAGATGTCTTAACTCTGATTGAATTATCACCTCAAACTCAAAGAGTTATTGCCCGCAAAATGAGTGATGAGCTCGCCCGAAATAATCTAAAAGATGTTTCTGTCCGTGTTGTGAATGGTGCTTACTGGCTTGAGGGTGTTGTGAGTTCTGATGATAAGAAAAAACTTTCAATGGTTATTGCTAAAGCGTATTTACCACCGAAAATTCTCTCTTTATCATCTAAAGACGATCGTTTCGCCACTCCTGGAGATGCTCAGGATATCATTGATTTTATCGCCGTGAATGCTCAGAAAGAACCCCAGCCAGCTCCTAAAATGGTCAAAGTTACTTCACAGTTTGTAGAATTGGCAAAAAGTTATAATACAGTTTTTGCTTTTAAGTGGGCACCACTTATGGGTGAAGATGCCAGCCAGATTCAAATTGGTCAGACGGCCGCTGGAAATATTTCTTCATCTTCATCAGGGACTTTGAGTGCCACTATTAGCAACCTCTTTCCTAAAATGAACGCCGCAAAAAGTGCAGGCTATGCACGTGTAATCCAATCAGGAATGGTCATTGTGCGCGATGGTTATCCTCAGGGTGGAACTATATCAAAACAAACAAAAATTCCGTTCGCCATCGGAACAGGAGATTTTACCAAAGCTTCTGAGGCGAATATAGGTCTTAATCTTAACGTGATTCCAAAAATTCTGGAGCAGGAAAAAATCGAACTCGGTATTAACATGACCGTAAATACCTCTGTTTCATCCAATCCTCCAATTACGAGTAATAATGCAATCAATACAAATCTCGTTCTGAAATCAAAAGAATCTGCTGCTATCGGCGGGGTTGTACAGAACTCATCAACGACAGATTACGATAAACCTGGTCTCGATCCTGCCCCTCAGACGGCAACATCAGGGACAGCAGCAGCAACTCCGTTGTTCAGACTATTTCGTGCGAAGGGATATGCCACAAGTAAAAGTCAGTACGTCATTTTTGTAACACCAGAGATCGTTGAATCAGCGACAGCGGGAACAGAAGAAATTCGTAGAAAGTTTAGAAGAAGAGAATAGGAAAACTATGGCAGGACATATTATAAGTATTATTGGAGGTAAGGGCGGCGTGGGTAAATCCCAGGTGGCTGCTAACCTTGCTATTGCTTATGCCGCAGAGTTGAGGGCTAAAACCCTGCTGCTGGATTTCGATCAAAAAGCTTGTGGTGACCAAAATATTATTACCGGTCTGAAGTCTAAAAAGAATGTGAAAGAGCTGGCGGAATTCTCCGGATCTCTAGATCCAAGATCAATCCAATTATTTACGGCTGAACATAAAGCAGGCTTTTCTTTTATCGGAATGCCGACAGAAGCAATTTCGGCCAATCAGATTAATGAAGATGGCCTGGGAAAAGTTCTTAAGGCAATCACTAATATTTATCCACTAACCATCATTGATGCCGGTAGTGATTTGACGCCACTTGCTTTAAAAGCCCTGGAATTTTCAACATTGATCTTCCTTGTTGCATCTCCCGATCTCTTGGCGGTTAACCAGTGCCGCCGAATGTATGGTGATCTTGTCACAATGCTTTTTCCAAAAGATATGATCCAAATTCTGGTTAATCAGGCCGTTAATGGTCACCCAGTAAGTCCTGATGTTATTGGGAAACAAATTGGAAAGCCTGTTTTTCATTCACTTCCAAAAGATGAAGCTAGTTGTATAGCGGCTCTTTCACGATCTACTCCTGTTATGGTTGGTGCTAAAAATTCACCATTCGCAGCAGGGATTGTTGATTGCGCCCGCAAACTCATTCAGAAGAACGTTCTAAAAACCTTAGAGAAATTACAGAAGCCTCAGGACACAGGATCTAAACCAGCAACTGGTTCAGACGCCGACGGAGGCTCTGGAAATACAGACGGTAAAAAGAAAGATGTTTGGACCGAGCTAAAAAGTCGTATCCATAAATCTCTCGTTGAAGAGATGGATTTAAAAAAATCAGATGAGAATGATCCCAAAGCAAAGATTATTCTTCGCGAACAAACAAAGAAAATGGTGGTCGATCTTTTGGGTAAAGAAGATACCAAAGCTATTCTTGCGACTCGCGATGATATGAACCGCATCGTCAAAGAGATTTTAGATGAAGCTCTTGGTCTTGGACCGCTTGAGGATATGCTGGCGGATAAAACAATTACCGAGATCATGGTTGTGGGTCCAAAAAAAATCTTCTATGAGCAATTAGGTAAGATTAAAAAATCCGAAATTACTTTCACTAATGATCGTCAAGTGATGAATGTTATTGAACGTATTGTCGCTCCCATTGGAAGACGTATTGATGAGAAGACGCCTTATGTCGATGCTCGTCTACCGGATGGTTCGCGTGTTCATGCTATCATTCCTCCCTGCGCGATTGATGGCTGCTGTATTACGATTCGAAAATTCCCTGAGAAACGACTCGATTACAAAGATCTCGTAAAATTTGGTTCCATGACTGAAGAGATCGCAGATTTTCTACGAATATCGGTTGAAGCTCACAGAAATATTGTTGTTTCGGGTGGTACTGGTTCAGGTAAAACTAGTTTAATTAATGTGCTGGGTGGATTCATTCAATCAAATGAACGCGTTATTACCTGCGAGGATTCAGCTGAATTAAGTTTTCCTCAGGATCATATTGTTCGACTTGAAACTCGCCCCCCCTCTTTAGAAGGTGACGGAGAAATTGATATTCGTTGTCTTGTGAAACAAACTCTTCGTATGCGTCCTAACAGAATTGTTGTGGGTGAGTGTCGGGGAGGAGAAACTCTGGATATGTTACAAGCGATGAATACGGGTCATGATGGCTCAATGACCACAGTCCATTCAAACACCCCAAGAGATGCTATCAGTCGTCTTGAAACACTCGTGCAGTATGCTGGTGCCGGACTTCCACAAAAAGCGATTAAAGAAATGATTGCTTCGGCAGTTCATATGATTTTACAGCAATCTCGAATTGATGATGGTTCACGTAAAGTTCTTTTCATCACCGAGATTGGTGGTATGCAAGGGGACGTGATTACACTCCAGGATATCTTCGTCTATAAACAAGAAGGTATGAGTAAGGAAGGTAAGGTTTTAGGGAAATTTATGGCGACAGGTTTCATTCCTAAATTTATCGAAACGTTAGAGAAAAAAGGCTACAAAGTCCCTCGCGGACTTTTCACCAATAAAACATGATGAATAAAATATTTTACTCATTATTCTTCTTCCATTTAAGCCTTCCGGCTTTCGCTCAGGAGTCAACTAAGCAGCCGATGTCCGATAGTGATTATTTCTTTCTTCATGTTCTAGGGAAGAATGGATTAATTATTGCTTTGGGAACGATGATCTTCTTTTTAGCTTATAAAAATAGTATTAAAATTTTCTCGTGGGTAGATGATCAAACCTACGGTACACGCGATTACATTCTTAAAAAATTTGAAATTATGTTTATTGAGGTCGATCCCCAAAAAATAACCTACGTGCTTTTATTCATGTCATTTGGCTTGGGAATTCTAGTCTTTTGTATCATTGCACTTCTTGGTAAACTTACGCTGGCAATTTTTCTTGGTCTTTTTTTTATGTTCATTGGATGGAAATCTCCAAAACCTATTGTGGATTTCTTTGAAATGAAACGCCGGAAAAAATATCAGTTACAAATGGTGGATGCACTCAATCTCATGGGGAATGGTCTCAGAGCAGGGCTTACCGTCCCTCAGTCTATCGGGATGGTTGTTGATGAGTTGCCCCCTCCAGTCAGTCAGGAGTTTAATCTCATCCTTCAGCAGGCCAAAATCGGCGTTCCTCTGGATGAGGCCTTGGATAATTTAAAGAAAAGAATTTATACAGAAGATAACGAGATGTTTGTCACTGCTGTAAACATTTTGAGAGAGACCGGTGGTAATCTTGCCGAAACTTTCGACACTATTGTCTTAGTTATACGCGAACGCATGAGGCTCCAACTGAAAATAGATACTTACATCGCTTCAGGGAAGATTCAGGCTTACATCATTGGGGCGATGCCCTTTTTGATGATCATCATGTTTGGTAGCGGAGATCCTGACTACTTCCCTCTTCTATTTGGGACGCTTTTGGGGGTTATTGCCCTCATCATCATCTGCGGGATGGTAAGTCTTGGTATGTGGGTCATTTTAAAGATTATTGATATTAAAGTTTAGGGTTTTTAGAACCGATAATAATAAGAGAAATCACGGTCTGTAAAAAGGGTGGAACTATGAAGTTTTTGAAAGGAATCTCTCTCGTTTTAATTGCCATTATGATGGCATCGTTTGCACAAGCTGGTGTAAACCTTAAAAACGGGAACTTTTACATCTCTTACACTGACATCGTCGTACCTGGCGGTGGTAAGAAATTAGAAATCACAAGAACATACAACTCGAAATCTACCGAAGTCGGTTGGTTTGGTTTTGGTTGGGGGTCTGAGTTTGAAACAAAACTCGAAGTCTCAGCAGATGGTTCAATCGTTATTCATGAGCATGGTTCTGGTGCTAAAACTCGCTTCACTCCTAAAACTGCGATTGATGCAGTAGCGGCCTCTACTAAGATCGTTAATGAGATGAAGAAGAAAACAGCTCTGTCTGAGAAAGCAACTTCTGATCTGATTCAAAAACTAGCAACTAATGCAGAACTTCGTCATACATACGCTCTGAACTTTGGTGTTCAAGCGACTGTTGCTCCGGGTTCAACTCTCTTTTCTAACGATCGTGGACCACAAGAGCTTTTTGTTACTAAAGAAGGCTATCGTCGTGCTCACGGAGACGGAAGACAGGATTATTTTAACCCTAAAGGTCAGTTAGTTAAGATTGCAGACAAAGCTGGTTACTTTGTAGGTTTCACTTACAAAGATGGACACCTTGATTCAATTAAAGACTCTCAAGCTAAGCAGATCTATTTTTCTTGGTACCCAGGTGGTCTTGTTAAAGAAATTTGGTCAGCAGGGGATAAAAAAGCTCTCTATAAATATCAAGAACAAGATCTGGTTTATTCAAAAGACATCGGCGAGAACGTTTATGAATTCGGTTATGACAAGTCTCACAACCTTACTGAGATTCGTTATGGCGATAAGTCAAAACTCAAAATTGGTTTTGATCCAAAAACATTCTTTGTCACTTCGATTGCTGATCGTAATGGTGAATCAACTAAGTATCAATATGGTTCTGATCCTAAAAAACCAGATGACCATTATTGGACGATTGTTACTAAGCCAGGATTCGATGGTAAGCCGGTGGCGAACCGTTACGAATACGAAATCAAAGCTAAGTCTGATGGTTCACGTTATACATACAGAATCTTGACAGAGATCAATGGTATTAAAACCGACACGATCTACGGTGATAACTCACTTCCTGTTAAAATTGCTCGTGGCAATCACGTGACAAATTTCGAATACAATCAAACAGGTCTTTTGACTAAGAAGTCTTCGACTAAGGGTGATTTTGTTAACATCGAGTATGATGACAAGATTAACAAGATCAAAAAAGTTGTTAACAACGATGGCACAACTCAGTTTGAATACGATCCAAAAGGTAATCTCGTTAAAGCATCTAACAATGCTGGAAAAACAGTTTTCCTTATCTACGACACTAAAGGCAAAATTTCAAAAATGGTTGACCAAGAATCAGCGAATCAAAAACGTGTTCTTGCATTCAAATACAATGCTCTAGGTAAGCCAGTAGAAATCGAGATGGAAAAAGTTGGTAAAATCAACGTTGCCTACGATAACTACGGCGAAATTAAGAAAGTGGAATCAAGTGCTGGTCACAAAATGGCGCTTCAGGTGACACAAGCATTTAAAGAGCTATTAGCTATCGTTAAGCCTGCTGGCGTTAACTTGAATATGTAATTGTAAGGAGAATATATGAAATTTCTAATAGCTTTTACTTTGATGACTCTTTCTTTAACGTCTTTTGCAGATCAGACACTTAACGATCAGCTTGGACAGGATAAGGGTGAATATCAACAGTGTATGAATGATACAGCTGATTGTACTGTTGGTTGTGAGAAGAAATGCGCACACCTTAATCCTGTCCAGTTTGAAGCTGATATGGCATCGAGTGGGAAAGGATCTCAAAAAGGTAAGGCGTCTGCCATACAAAACTAAGTCTTTATTCAGAGCTCCCTGTTCAGTCAGGGAGCTTTTTTTTTGCCTAATTTCTAAGCTATTTCTCATCATCAATGTAAAATTTCTAGACGCCCAGACAGTGACTGTCTAAAAGTTAGACACCACCTTTCATATTTTCCTTCAGTTACCATCATGCTCTTTTGGCATGCCCCGTGCACTAGCATATGTATATCGTTTCAAATGCTAGGGGGTATTTATGAAACATCTTTTACTGATCGCTCTACTTGCTTCTATGTTTTCTGGTTCTGTATTTGCTGAAGGTGAAACTGAGGAATTTGAATGTCCAATGTTAGCTGAAAGCAATGACCGGGTTAATACGAAGGCTAAAGCGGAAGAGATTAAAAACGATAAAAAACCAAAAGCTCACTCTGCCGTTGGTATGTAGCAACTAAAAATCAACTTAATCGAGTAGGGTCAGTTCAACTGGCCCTACTGTCTAAACATCAGTCACTACCAGATCTTTTATTCACTCTCTGTTAACGAACCTATCTACTTCCAGACCCTTATCCATAACTCAACTGGCCCTGGACTTGTATATGTATAAGTACACAATCCTTGGGGGGAAATATGAAAAAATCATTGTTTATCATTATGGCGTTTTGTTTGGTCCTAAATGCATTTGCAGCTGAAACTGAGACAGAATGTCCTGCCATGAATGAAAGTCGCACTAAAGTGATTAAGACTAAAGAGAAGGTGGATTCAAAGAAGGTTGAAGCGGTTCAGGAATAGACTAAGGATGAGACTTAATCAGCTCATCCAGCTCTTCCTTCTCTTCGACTTTAATAATCTCTTCTGTGAGACCAGGACGGCGGTAAGTGGCAGCTTGGCCAGTTTTGATCGAGTCTTTGATTTTGGGAACAGAGTTATCAAAAAGCTTCTTAGTATAACGACGAGTGGCCGCAACTGAATTACCGAATAGATCTTCGGCGTATTCCTGAGTGGCCACAGTGACTGGTGAAATAACATTATAAATGTGAGTAAAAATAGTTCTTTCTTTAATGGTGATGCAAAGAAGAAGAACAACACCTACAAACACACCAATCACTCTCAAAGCAATTTTCATAATTTCCTTAATACTAGTTCAAAGACTCAAGATTATATTCAGTCAAAACGTTATAAGACACGCCTTCGAGCTGCAGTTCATATTTTTGCATCATCAATTTCAGGCGAGTATTGATTTCAACCGAATTCATGTTCAACTTCGGCGAAGATAACTTAATTCTAAATTTACTAAGATCATCATCCAAACTGAATTGGCGACCGACTAAAATATTCATTGATTCAACAAATAGCGGGAAGAGATAGTTTCTTTCTACGGGCTCAAGGGATAGCCCATCAAGACAGAGGTAACAGGTAACCGCCCCTTTGAGATCACCGGACACTTCCAACTGAACTCTAAGATTATTTGTCGAATGAATGGGATTAAGATCATGGCGGTGAACGAGGCGAACATTATGCAGAATTTTAATTTCTTCTATTCGCGACAATTCCAAAGGTCTTGTAACTTCCATGGACTACCTCTAATCGTTTTTAAAGTTTGAAGAGATCTTCTCTAAAGAATCAATCAACTGCTGTTTCTGAATCGGCTTGGAAATGAAATCACTTGCGCCCGCACCGATAGCATCAAGTACAATATGTTCCTGAGAAAGTGATGAAATCACAATAACAGCTATACCTTCAAAGCTTTTGGTCACTTTTTCAGTCAACTCAATACCGCTAACCTCAGGCATAACAATATCAGTAATAACAACATTTGGTTTTTTAGAGGCGATTACTTGAAGGGCAGTTTCAGCGCTATTGGCTTCACCTACAACATTGTATTCAGCTTCCCTCAGCATATTGATAATCATGCTGCGTGAGAAATCTGAATCATCCACTACAACAATACTTAAGACACCGTTATCATTCTTTGCACTCATGCTGATAGGATAACAAATTATAATGATTACGGAAGAAAAGAAAAAGGCCCCTTTCGGGGCCTTCTTTTAAGCGGCTACTTGACCGTCTTTGATTTTGATTTTCTTTTTCGGCTCTTCCGATTTACGTTTGCCCTGATCCATGTTCAGTTGACCTTTCCAGTCAACTAGAGCGATCTCCAGAACTTCCTGGATGTTCTTCACAGGAATAAACGTGATCTTCTTACGGAACTCTTCAGGAATCTCCAAAAGGTCTTTTTGGTTTTTCCAAGGGATGACGATGGTATCGATCCCAGCTCTCATGGCAGCCAGTGCTTTCTCTTTAATCCCACCGACTGGTAATACCTTACCAGTCAGTGTGATTTCGCCCGTCATCGCAATGTCTTTACTGATATAGGTATCAGTCAGGATCGAAACGATAACAGTCGCCAGAGTGATACCTGCAGATGGACCATCTTTTGGAATGGCTCCAGCTGGTAAGTGAATGTGCACTTCTTTCTCATCGAAAATTTTCTCATCAATGCCGAGTTCGGCGGCATGACTACGAATAAATCCGAAAGCAGCGTGCGCAGATTCTTTCATCACATCACCAAGTTGACCTGTCAGGGTAATCCCACGACCTTTCATCTTAGTGGCTTCGATATGAAGGATTTCTCCTCCTGCAGCTGTCCAAGCAAGACCAGTTGCAACTCCCATCTCATCATACTCGTTTGATTCATCATGCGAGTAAATGGGTGGTCCAAGTAATTCTTCAACAGTAGCTGAGAAAATATGAGTCTTGATGTGGTGACCTGAAGCGATTTTCTTCGCTACTTTTCTACAAAGTGCGCCTACTTGTCTTTCAAGGTTACGAAGACCAGCTTCTCTTGTGTAACCAGATATTACAGTTTCTACACCTTCGTCGGTGAACTCGATGTGCTGATTTGTAATTCCATGCTCATCCATTTGTTTAGGAATGAGATATTTCTTAGAGATTTGAACTTTTTCTTCCTGAGTGTAACCAGAAAGATTAATGATCTCCATACGGTCACGAAGTGGACCAGGAATTTGATCAAGAACGTTTGCTGTTGCAATAAACATAATCTTAGAAAGATCATAGTTAATGTTCAGGTAGTTATCACGGAAGCTACAGTTTTGCTCAGGATCCAGAACTTCTAGCATTGCTGAAGCTGGGTCACCTTTGAAATCTGATCCAAGTTTATCAATTTCATCCAGAAGAATGATTGGATTGATTGTCTTACATTGTTTCATTGCCTGAATGAAACGACCTGGCATCGCGCCAACATAAGTTCTTCTGTGACCACGTATCTCTGACTCATCTTTTACACCACCGAGTGATATTCTTACGAATTCACGACCGGTAGCACGTGCAATTGATTTTCCGAGTGATGTTTTTCCAACTCCAGGAGGTCCAGAGAAACAAAGGATTGGGCCCTTAGCTGTTGAGCCTTTGAGACTTCTTACAGCAAGATATTCCAATATTCGTTCTTTAACTTTATAAAGATCAAAGTGATCTTCATCAAGAATGTCTTTCGCAAAATTCAAATCAGTAACTTCTTTTGATTCTTCTGACCATGGAAGATCAATGATCCACTCTAGGTAAGAACGAAGGATGCTGGCTTCTGAAGAATCAGGGTGCATTCTTTCAAGACGGCCGAGTTGTTTCATCGATTCTTTATCAGCTTCTGCCGGAAGACCCTTGGCCTGAAGTTTTTCTCTTAATTCTACAAACTCATCATTTTTATCAGATGAATCTTCATTGTTAAGTTCATTTTTCATAGCCTTAATCTGTTCACGAATAAAGAATTCTTTCTGGTTTTTCGCCTGATCATCTTTATTGCTAGACTTAAGCTTTGCTTGTTGAACGAGAACATCAAATTCTTGAATGAGTACTTGATTAATATGACCTAATCTCTCTACTGGATCAAGAATCTCGAGCACTCTTTGTGCTTCAGAAACTTTCAGGTTAAGATTAGAGGCAACTAGATCTGCAAGACGACCTGGATCTTGAATATCTTCAAGAACCATAAGAATGTCAGGAGAAAGTACTTTCCCAAGGGAAATAACCTTTTCAAGATTTTCTTTTACAGTTCTAGCAAGAGCTTCAACTGTAGATGGTGTGGCTGTAACAGTTTGAGTTCCAACTTTTTCTACCTTAACTTGATAGAAAGGTTCAGTGCCAACGAATTCTTTGATTCGTGCTTTAGCAAGACCCTGGATGAGAATTTTGATTCTTCCATCAGGAAGCTTTCTCATTCTCATGATCATCGCCACTGTTCCTAGCTCATAAATTTCGTTTGGACTTGGGCTTTCTGCTGTGATGTCTTTTTGCGAAGCTAAGAGTATGAGACGGTCTGAATTATTCAGAGCTTCTTCTACTGCTTTAATCGAAGTCTCGCGGCCGACAAACAACGGCAAGATCATGAACGGGTAAACAACTAGATCGCGGACTGGCAGTAAAGGGAGCGTTTCCTTGAATTCAATCGCTTCTCCCTCATAATTCGTTACCATACTTTTTCTCCTATAGCGTATGTCTCTTCCGTGAAGACCATGTACATAAGCTAAATCGGGAGAATCAGGAGACCTCTTGAAGGTTATTTAAGGTTTATATGAATTATTTTTCGTTTTAGTAGCTGAGATTATCAGTTTTAATTGCTACAATTTTAGAGAGAAAATATTTATTTTTCAAAAGAATTAACGACTTAAAAAAGTCGATAAAAAGGTTCAGATATATGAGTGACACAATTGGTATAGTTATTTTGGCTGCCGGAAAGGGTACCAGAATGAAAATAGAGACTCCAAAAGCTCTCGCACAAGCTCTTGGAAGACCATTATTAGACTATGTCGTAGATGCTTCCTTGGGATTTGCTAATCACTCTGCCTTGAGAGCGGAAATTGGTGTCGTTGTAGGTCACCGTAAGGAACTTTTAGAAGAGTGGTGGACAAATCACTCTAACAAAAATTTTCTTAGACTTGCATGGCAAAAAGAACAAAACGGTACGGCTGACGCTCTTAAATCTTGTTTCAATGATCTTCCACATTTTTGGAATCACACTTACACGCTTGTGGCCTGCGCTGATACTCCAATGATTGAGGCTCAGGAGTTCAATCGTCTTTTTGAAACACTTAAATCTCATCCTGATCTTCAGGGAGTTGCTGCAACATTTGAAACTCATGAGCCAAAAGGTTACGGTCGCATCGTAAATAGTAATCCTGGATTTCATATCGTTGAAGAAAAAGATGCAACTGAGCAAGAGAGACGAATTACAGAGGTAAATTCTGGTTTTTATATCCTGAAAACATCCCATGTGAAAGCCGTTCTCGGTTCTATTGATAACAAAAATAAATCCGGTGAATTTTATCTTACCGACCTATTTAAAGATAACTTCAATGTCCGTGCAGTGAAGTGCGGATCAGAAATTCCATTTCTCGGCATAAATACTTTAGAGCAACTGGCTCACATCGATCATCTTTTACTCCAGAAAAAAATGAAAAAACTTTTTGCAGACGGAATTCGTATTATTAATCCAGCATCTGTTCATTTCGATCATGATGTAGAAATCGGTTTAGGGACTGTGATTTATCCGGGAGTAACTATCT
Organism: Bacteriovoracaceae bacterium; assembly: GCA_040399925.1. Taxonomy (GTDB): domain Bacteria; phylum Bdellovibrionota; class Bacteriovoracia; order Bacteriovoracales; family Bacteriovoracaceae; genus Peredibacter. The sequence goes on along the minus strand of JBBARF010000080.1, from coordinate 4,966 downwards.
TAGGAAAAACCAAGATCGGTGAGAATGTAACCATTGAATCCGGCTCTTTTATCAAAAATTCAACCATTGAGAAAAATGTCGATATTCTTGCGAATAGTTATCTGGAAGAGGCGATCATTCGTGAAGAGGCGACAATTGGACCTATGGCCCGCATTCGACCTGGTACTGATGTGGGACCAGAATCTAAAATTGGCAACTTTGTCGAAATTAAAAAATCCAAGCTCGCTCGTGGAGTTAAAATTTCTCATCTAAGTTATGTTGGAGATGCAGAGATTGGTGAGAATACCAATCTTGGCTGTGGGTTTATTACTTGTAACTACGATGGTGCTAATAAACACAAGTCTGTAGTAGGAAAAAACACCTTTATTGGCTCAGATGTTCAAATCATTGCACCTATTCAAATCGGTAATGACGCATTCGTAGCAGCAGGCTCAACTATTACGAAAAGTGTTCCAGATGGTGGCTTTGCCATTAGTCGTGGTCAACAAGTCACAAAAGAGGGAACCGCGAAGCGCTTTCTGAAGACGAAAAAGAACCCTTAGACCTTGCGTCAGACTAGTAAGAATCTCCCCAAAATGATAGATTGGACGCCTAATCTTCACTCTGATTTTGGGAGTTTTTATGTGTGGAATCGTAGGTTATTCTGGTCCAGGTAATTCCGTTGGGCCTGTTATCGAAGGTCTCTCTCGTCTAGAGTACCGTGGTTACGATTCAGCAGGTATCTGTTTAAAAATAAATAATGAACTGCAGATTATTAAGAAAGAAGGCAAGCTCGAGAATTTAAAGAATCTTCTCACCGAGCAAAAGCCATTTTCTCATACAGGTATCGGACACACTCGTTGGGCCACTCATGGTGCTGTAACAACTGATAATGCTCACCCTCATGGAAATGAATTGTTTGCCGTGGTTCACAACGGAATTATTGAAAACGCTAGTACGATGAAAAAAGAATTGATGGCCGAAGGTTATCACTTTAAATCTCAGACTGATTCTGAAGTCTTTTTGGTTTTACTTACAAAGTTTTTCAAACAAACGAATAATACTCTTCAGGCAATTTCTAAAGCTTTCTCAGCTATCACTGGTAACTCAGCGTTCGTGATTATCGAGAAAGCTTCAGATAAATTATACTGCTTAAAGCGTTCAGCACCATTGGTAGTAGGGGACAATAAAGAAACTCATGAAGCTTTTGTATCTTCAGATCCTTTCGCTCTGATTGGTTTTGCTCCGAATATCTATTTCCCTCAAGATGGTGTCATCTGCGAAAGTGTAATCACCCCAACAAGTGTCACAATTAATTTTTATGAGTTAGATCTTAAACCTTCGACTCGTTATAAAAATCAAAGCAACCTGATGTCAATGGACGCGACTACTAAAGGTCCACACGAACACTTCATGTTGAAAGAAATTCATGAGCAACCTGCCTTAATTGATAAGCTGGCCGCTTACTATATTAAAAATGAAGGACGTAAAATTCTGGAAAATCTCAAAGGATTTAAAACTCCTGAGTTCCATTTCACCGCTTGTGGAACAGCTTGGCATGCTGGTCTTGTTATTAAAAATTATTTTGAACAAATTAATCGTCAGAAAGCGACGGTCGATATTGCTTCTGAGTTCCGTTATAGAAATCCGATTCTGAATAAAGGTGAAGTAGGTCTGTTCATTTCTCAATCAGGTGAAACTGCCGACACGCTTGCTTGCCAGGAACTTTGTAAAGAGAAAGGCATTACAACTTATTCAATCGTGAATGTTGAAGGTTCAACTCTTTTTCGAAATGCTGACAAAAACTTTTTGATTCATGCGGGTGTTGAAATTGGTGTGGCTTCAACTAAGGCTTTTACCCTTCAGGTTCTCACGGGATATCTCATGAGTCGTGCTATGGAAGGGACTCTGGATGATCCAAAACTTTTCTCAGAGCTTCAACTCCTTTCAAATCGCATTGCTGAACTTTGTTCAAATGTAGATGAAATAAAAGAAGTCGCTAAAAAGATTTATAACAAAAAAGGCTTCATCTTCACGGGACGCGGGAAATACTTCCCTATCGCTCTTGAGGGTGCACTGAAACTTAAAGAAATTGCTTACGTTCATGCTGAAGGTTACGCAGCAGGTGAACTTAAGCATGGACCTATTGCTCTCATTGAAGAAAATATTGTGAACATCGCTATTGTTGGCCCTGAACTTTTAGAAAAAACAATTTCAAATGTGGAAGAAGTTAAGGCTCGTCGTGGTTATATACTTGCTATTGGTCCACAGAATGATGCAGAAGTTAAACATCTGTCCGATGCATTCATCGGATTAAACTTTGATGGTCTTCCAAATCTCAGCCCACTGTTTGCCAATGTGGCCCTGCAATTTCTTGCCTACCACATTGCCATTTTGAAAGGGACTGATATTGATAAGCCCCGCAATCTTGCAAAATCGGTAACGGTAGAATAATGGATTTAACGTTCCTTAATGAATCACAAAGACAGGCCGTTCTCATTACCGATGGTCCGGTAATGCTTTTGGCCGGCGCCGGTTCTGGTAAGACCAGAACTCTGGTGGCACGTATTCAATATCTTTTGGAAGAAAAAAACGTTAGTCCGTTTCAGGTTCTCGCCGTTACGTTTTCAAATAAAGCTGCCCGTGAGATGCGTGAGCGTTTAGCTGTGAGTACTCAGGTTAGTATCGGAGCCCTTCAGGTTACGACCTTCCATGCGTTCTGTGCGCGTGTGCTTCGTATGGAAGCAACCTACCTTGGCCTGAGTAAGAACTTCACTATTTATGATGATGGTGAAACTCAGGCAATCATCAAAGCGGTTCTTAACCGTCGTGGAATCAACACGAAAGAACTTTCGCCTTATACCGTTTCGGCTTTCATCGATGGCCTTAAAAATCTTGGTTTTTACATCGGCTTGCAAAAATCTGAAGCAGTAGAAAAGTATGCAGAAGATAAACGTCTTTTTGATATTTTTATGGAATATGAAGCCGAACTTCACCGCAGTAATGCCCTTGATTTCGGTGGACTCATTACTGGAGTCCTGAATCTGTTCCGGACTTTTCCTGAAGTTTTAAAAAAGTATCAGCAAAAATATCGCTATGTTTTAGTGGATGAGTATCAGGATACCAACCGCGCTCAATTTGAAATGATTCAACAACTGAGTCACCTGCACCGGAATGTCTGTGTGGTGGGAGATGAGGATCAATCAATCTATTCATGGCGTGGGGCTGACATCAGAAACATTCTTGATTTTGAGAATGTCTTTCCTGAAGCCAAACTCATAAAACTCGAACAGAATTACCGTTCATCAAAAAAAATTATTGAAGCTGCCTCCCATGTTATTGCCAACAATGTTGCCCGTAAGGGAAAAAATATGTGGACTGATAATGATGATGGCGAAGAGATTCAAATCGTTGAGTGCCGTGATGATAGGGCCGAAGCTGAGTATATTGGCAATCAAATCAAAAAATTGGTTCAGGAGAGAGTTAGTCTAAAAGATATAGCTGTCTTTTATCGCAACAACGCTCACTCCAGAACAATTGAGGATGCTCTAAGAAAAGAAAAATTTCCGTATCGGGTTGTTGCAGGGATCAAGTTCTATGACCGTAAAGAGGTCAAGGACATGATTTCTTATATGCGTGTGGTGGTGAACAAGAAAGACTCTTTAGCACTGACTCGTGTGATAAATACACCTGCTCGCGGAGTAGGTGCGACTTCACTTCGTAAACTTGAAGATGAAGCTGTCCGTCTGCAACTCTCACTCTTTGAATTAATCGAGAAAATCGTAGAAGAGCCGGCTGAGTTTCGCCATTTATCTCTTTCGGGAAAAGTTCAAAGTGCCATTCATCAAATGGTTCACCTTATCCAGGAAGTTCAGGTTCTTGAAACTCAGAACCATTCGCCAAGCTTTAGTTATGAGAAGCTCCTGAATGAATCCGGATATCATGAATTCCTTCGTGCTGATAAAAGTTATGAGGGCGCTGCACGTCTGGAGAATTTAGAAGAACTCATGAGTGCTATTAAACAGTTTGAAGATTCTGAAACCGAACCGAACATGGTGAAGTTTTTGGAAGCAATCACTCTTGATACCTCCGTTGCGGATAGTGAAGACGGGGTTGTTGATCAGGTCTCTCTTATGACTGTTCACGGTTCTAAAGGACTTGAATATCCCTACGTCTTCCTCATCGGGGCCGAAGAAAATATTTTTCCATCGTTTAAATCTCTTGAGGTCGGTCCTACGGCCCTGGAAGAGGAACGAAGATTGTTTTATGTGGCGATGACCAGAGCGATGAAACAACTCACAATTACTTTTGCCCAAGGGCGAATGTTGTGGGGAAGTCTCAAATTTAATGGACCCAGTTCTTGCACGAAATACCTTCAAGTTATTACAAATGGATCGCTTACCAGACGGGTTCAAAGCGCAATGAATTTGGTTATGACAATCACGTAAAATTTGATGATTTTGACCAAACCAACCCAAGTGGCGATGATCAGGTCTTTTATCGCGAGAAGGTATATCAGACGAAGAGGGCCCCATCCCTTTCTGTCTATCCATCCGGCAGTAAAATAGTTCACGCTCTCTATGGAGAGGGAACTGTGCTTGATTCTGAAGGACTGGGACAGGAAGAAAAAGTAACAATCATGTTTCGCGACGGTATTAGAAAAAAGTTTATGGTTAAATTTGCTCCTCTGCAGAAGGTATAATGAGAATTTCATTTAAGTTTTTAATCTGGTCTTGGGTTGTCTTGTTTTTAGGCTTAGGCCTGATGTTTTATGGTGCCTATAATAAGCTTGAACCAAAAGCTTTCATAGCTCTTCTGAATGAAGAGGCAACCAGAAATTATCCGGGCTCTAAACTTTCCGTCGGTGAAGTTGATTACCGGTTTTCGATGGATTTCAATCTCAATCTTAAAAATATTGTCTTAACTCGCTCTGGGAAAACTTTGACCAGTATCAGCGAAGTTGAACTAAAAGTACCTTGGTGGCTTA
>JBBARF010000079.1:0-17193 GCA_040399925.1 Bacteriovoracaceae bacterium | reverse complement strand
CCTGCTGTTGCAATTGCAGGGAAGAAATCAATTAAGGCAATGAAATAATTTAAGGTAGGGATATATGGCTACAACTAATGCACAAGCTGCTCAGACAAAAACTGGCGCTAAGTCTACTAAGAAAAAAACAAGAAAGAACCTTTCTCACGGTGTTTGTCATATTCACGCTTCTTTCAACAACACGATCGTAACGATCAGTGATGCTGAGGGTAACGCTGTAGCATGGGCATCTGCTGGTGGATTAGGATTCCGAGGATCTAAAAAATCAACTCCATTTGCTGCCCAGGTTGCTTCTCAAGAAGCTGCTAAGAAAGCGTCTGAGCATGGTCTTAATTCTGTGGACGTCAAAGTTAAGGGTCCAGGCGCAGGACGTGAAAACGCAATCCGCGCTCTTCTAGCTGCTGGCCTCAGAATCACTTCTGTAGCTGACATGAGCCCAATGCCACACAATGGCTGTCGCGCTCCTAAGAGAAGAAGAGTTTAAGTTTCGCTTTTTTCGTTTTACCTGCACTTTGAACGAGGAGTTTTTTGATGAATTCATATATGAATAAAAACTGGGCTGGCATGATTCGTCCTGCAGCTCTCGAAGTTGATACTGAAGGTCTTAAGTCTAACTACGGTAAGTTTACTGCTAAGCCACTTGAACGTGGATACGGTCTTACTCTTGGTAACTCTCTCCGCAGAGTTCTTTTATCATCACTCCAAGGTGCTGGTATTGTAGCTGTTAAAGTTGATGGCGTGGACCATGAGTTCGGCACAATCAACAACATCAAGGAAGAAGTTTCAGAAATCATTCTTAACTTAAAAGAAGTTCGTTTCAAAATTACAGATAAAGAAGAAGTAACTCTAATTCTTGAAAAAAGTGTTGAAGGCCCGATTCGTGCCGGTGACATTTCTGAAAATTCTAACGTTAAAGTTCTTAACCCAGACCACATCATCGCAAACATTTCTTCTGGCGGATCTATCCGTATGGAATTGAAAGTTGCTCGCGGTAAAGGTTACGTAACTGCTCTTGATAACAAAGAAGCTTTTGATCTACCAATTGGTTGGATCTATATCGATACTCTTTTCTCTCCAGTTCACCGTGTGAACTACACCGTGACTAACTCACGTGTTGGTAAGAGAACTGATTACGACAAACTTACTCTTGAAGTATGGACAAATGCTGGAATTGATCCAGTAGATGCAGTTGCTATTTCTGCGAAAATTCTTCGCGACCAGCTTTCTGTATTTCTTAACTTTGAAGATAAAGATGCTCCTACTGAAGTTAAACCTGCTGCTACTTCTGGCGGCGCTGGTGTTGCTAACGAAGCTCTTCTTAAGCCGGTTTCTGAGCTTGAGTTGTCTGTTCGTTCAGCTAACTGCTTACAGAACGCGAACATCAAGTACATTTACGAACTAGTTTCTAAAACTGAAGGCGAAATGCTACGTACGAAGAATTTCGGACGTAAGTCACTCAACGAGATCAAGGAAATCTTGAACTCTATGGGCCTCGGTCTTGGTATGAAAGTAGACAATATAATGAAGCAACAGCACGCTGAATAAGAAACGTATACGTTTCCAAGTGCTAGTTAGGAGATTTTTATGAGACATAATTGCCACAAATACAAACTTGGCGTACACCCACAGCACAGAAAGGCTTTGGTTCAAAATCTTTGCATCGAGCTCATCACTCACGGAAAGATCAAAACAACTGAAATCAAGTGTAAGGCGATCAAGCCAGTTATCGAAAAACTAATCACAATTGCAAAAGTTGATACCATTGCAAACCGTCGTTTAGCTTTTACGAAATTGAATAATAAAGCAGCTGTTAAAGGTCTCTTTGAGAACGTAGCTCCTAAATTCAAACAACGTCCAGGCGGATACACACGTCTTCTCAAAATTGCAGAAGGCCGTCTTGGTGATGGTGCTAAAGAAGCTTATATCACTTTCGTTGAGTAATATTTTAAACACTCAAAATCAAAAACCTTCCTTTCGGGGAAGGTTTTTTTATTTCAGCCTATGATGAATCGTATTTTAGTTATTCTTGGTTTGGTTGCTGCCACTATCGTTTATTCCGTCTATCAGACAAACACACTAAATTCACAACTTGCTCCCGAGGGTGTCACTACTGATGCCGTCCTTGATAAAATGCCAGTGGCCTCGTTTACTACTTTGGATGGAAAGCCTTTTCCGATGGAAAGTCAGACCGCTGACCTTTTTATTGTCCATTATTGGGGGACCTGGTGTGCCCCATGTGAAGCTGAGCTGCCTGAGCTGTTAACCTTTTTAAAGCAATTTGGGACCCGACCCGAAGTTAAATTTTATCTTGTGGCCGTTAATGACGAAGAAGTTAAAGTGGCCAAGCACATGGCAAAGCTGCAGGTTCCGAAGGCGAACATTATTTGGCTCATTGATAATAAGAACGTGTACCGGGACCTGTTTGGGACGACTCGTGTGCCGGAAACCTGGGTGTTTTCGTCGGATAAGACCACCCTAAGAAAGTATCTTGGTCCTCAGGAATGGAGTAAACCGGTGTTTTTCCAAACTTTTGACGAATTCATCCAGATCTCGACAAGAAAACTGTAATATTCTTTTTCACCTCGACAAAACTCCTGTCAAGAAATCTGACAATCTGCCGATAAGTTAGACGATTAAAATAAAAATGCCCATAGATTGGACATTTTCATACAGGAGAGATCACATGATTGATTGGAAATCCATTAAAGAACTACACGTTAATAAGAAACTCGAGCAGATTATTGGCGGATGGTATGGTTTAGATACTTTCTATGCAGATGAACAAGGGCGAGTTCAATTTCTTACTCAGCAGAATGATTATCCTTATAAGTCTTCATTCTTCAAACTTCAAATGTCTCAATCATTCGGTCACGAGTGGCTTGAAGCAGATGTCGAAAAAGTATTCGAAAAGTTTCATGGTTCAAGCGATGCATGGATTCAATTTGAATCTTTCTTCCCTGGAGTTTATGGGTTTGCTCAAAAAGTAGTCGTTGATGGCGAAGTACAAGGTTCAATATTTGCTTTCCCATACTTCAAAGACACTTGTGCTTCTGAAGATGTACAAAAAGTAGTCGCTAAGATGGTTGAGTGTGGAGTTACTGAAGCAGATGCTCAGTCTGCATGCTCGAAAGTTAAGAAATTCTCAGCGCAGGATTTCGACAATATGAAAGAGCTGGTTGGGATTGTGGCAGATGAAGTGTCTACATTCCATTCAGAGATCTCGAAGCGTGAAGCACGTATCATGGATTTGAATTCAGAACTTGGAAACAAGTACCGTTACCATAATCTTATTGGTAAATCGAAAAAGATGCAGCAGGTTTATCACCTTCTTTCAAAAGTATCCAACTCTGAATCAACGATCTTGATTCAAGGTGAGAACGGTACAGGTAAAGAAATGGTAGCGAAAGCCATCCATTATAATTCTACAAGAAAAGATGCTGTTTTCATGGCAGTAAACTGTTCAGCATTCAATGATAACCTTCTTGATTCGGAACTTTTTGGTCACGTTAAAGGATCATTCACGGGTGCCGTGAAAGATAAGAAAGGTGTGTTTGAAGTAGCGAATGGCGGGACCTTGTTCCTAGATGAAATCGGGGATACGTCTCCCTCAATGCAGGTAAAACTCCTTCGTATTCTTCAAGAAGGAACTTATATGCCAGTAGGTGCAACAACTCCTAAAAAAGTTAACGTACGCGTGGTAGCAGCAACCAACAAGCCGCTTAAAGAGATGATCGCTAAGGGTGAGTTCAGAGAAGATCTTTATTATAGAATTAACGTAATTAACGTAGCTCTTCCTTCACTTCGCGAACGTCAGGAAGATATTCCTGTGCTCATGGATTTTTTCCTTCAAAAGAAATGTGAAGAAGCGGGGATGCCGCTTAAGTCTTTCTCTAAGAAGTGTCTTGAAAAAATGCTTGATCACTTATGGCCAGGTAACGTTCGTGAGCTTCAAAACGAAGTTGAGCGTCTCGTGGTACTTGCTGGTGAAGATAAAAATATAACTCCAGATATGTTGAGTGCTCGAATTCTTGAAGCTGGTGAAGCAAATCACGGCGGTAATCATTCAAGTGGCTCAGCTCTCAGAGGTGTCAATACTAACGGATCATTGAAAGATGCTCTGGAAGAACTTGAAATTCTTATGATTCGTGAAGGTTTAAAAAGATGTGCATTTAATAAATCAAAATTGGCCAAAGAGCTCGGTATCTCGAGAGCAGGTTTGATTATGAAAGTTGATAAATATGGCCTTGATAAGCGTGCTCAGAAAAGAGCAGCGGGTGAATAAAAAAAAGGCTCCTAACGGAGCCTTTTTTTATATCAATAGAAAAATTACGCGATCAATTTAGTCTGTCTTGGCAGTATTTTCCGATGGTCTGTGCCTTCCCAAAATTCGCTTAGAATAGATCCATGCCTAAAATTCTCGAATCAAAAATTATTCATGAAACCACTCTTCTTTTTGACGATGGTGAAGTTGTCTTTGCTGAAGGTGATTCTTCCCGCGATCTTTTTATCATCCAGGAAGGAGCGGTTGAAATTTTTAAAGTGACTGAATTTGGAGAATTGAAGCTTGCTACGTTTAAACGTGGAGAGTTTTTTGGCGATATGGCGCTTCTTCAGGGAGGACAACGTTTTGCCGCTGCTAAAGCCAAGGGTCCGACGAAACTTTTATCAGTTCAGCCTGGTGGGTTTTTATTAAAAATACGCAGAGATCCAACTTTTGCTTTTGAGATGCTTCAGACTCTTGCTTATCGAATTAAAATTTCTAATGAGCGTCTTCTTCATGTCATCAAAAAAGGAAACATTCCTAAAGAGATGGTTGATGAAATACTTTCGGCCATTGGCGGCCAATGATCACCAATCTTAATTCTGAAAAGATGATCATTATCTCTGATCTTCATTTGGGAAATCCTTTTTCTCAGACAACAACTCTGGCCATGAAATTCATCAAATGGGCTGCAGACCAAAACTACGACATCTGCATTAATGGTGATGGTTTAGAGATGTCTCAGGCCTCTCCCAGCAAACTCGTGACAGAGATGCCAGAAGTAATTCGAACGATTAAAAGCATAAATAAAGATCATCATTCAATTTATTATATCGTGGGTAACCATGACATAAGTCTTGAAAATTTCCTCGAGGATTGGGGTTATTTTAAAGTTTCACCTTTCCTCAATGTGACGTCGGGAAATTCTAGAATCAGAATAGAGCATGGTCATCTTTATGATCCGTTTTATGTGAAACATCCAAAGCTCTATCAATCACTGACTCATCTTGCAGGTTTATTTCTTAAGCTCTCTCCTAATCTCTACAGAGTATGGATCTCATTTGAAAAATGGCGTGCACGGGCAAGAGAAAAGAAAACAGGGATTTTAGGTGAGCCACCAGAGTTTGCAGAAGCAGCTCAGGAAATTGCTCGTAGAGGATTTGACTGTGTTGTTTTTGGTCACACCCATCATCCGGGTGAGGTACAACTTGAAGAGAACCGTCGTTATTTGAATCCAGGATCCTGGTTGCTTTCGTGCCATTACATCGAAATTAACCAGGGCAAAGTGGAACTTAAATGTTGGCAGCCCACTTAATCATGTCTGCTGCTTCCTGATTATCACTTCCATCTGGATCAATCATATTTACATCATCAAACCACCACTGAGGTGCCTCAGGATGAAGTCCAGTAACTGACACGCGACCCTTGCCGTAAGTTGTATCAATCCCGCCAATATAATTCCCAATCTGATAGCGCGAAGTCACTTTAACCGTTTTAAATTCTGCACTGGAGAAAACGAAGCGTGGGCCACCTTCCCAGTACCAATAACGTACACCTTGGGGACGAATCACGGCCTGAACAGAAACGTTGCCCGGAGACTGTCGGTAAAGTTTTGTGGTTCCGGGGATAATTCCAAGACCAGTCACGGAACTTGTTCCTACTTTTTTAGTAGCTAGAAAAGCACCGGCACAGAATCCAACATATCCACCACCATTTCGGATGAAGGTTTTGATTTGTTCTCTCATTTCAGATCCCATGGCATTCGAAGCTTGACCGGATTTACCGCCGGGTTGAACCCAAACTCTAACGCCTTCAAGCAGAGAGGGATGGAATGTCTCAGGCGTCACAACCAAAGGATCAAATCCAGCGAGTCGAGTCACTGTTACTGCTGCATCAGTGCAACCGTCTGGGCATGAGCCAGGTCCACCATAGACGATAGCGTCGTGAGCAAAAGCATTCACAGCAAAAAGAAATAGAAGTGAAAAAAATTTCATAGACCTTCCTTAGTATAAATCTAGTTTACTCCTCTGGTCCTACAGGGAAAGAAAGGCAGAAATTGCTACATACGGGTAGCGTCATTTGTTTACCCCTTAGAGGAAAATGGATATAACTTCAGGACTAAATTTTAGGAGGATCTGATGCTGACAAATGAGCAGAAACGCGACCAACTGGCGGGCCTTGTGGGTCAGGCCGATTTAGGTGGTGGTGTTGAGAGAATTAATAAACAGCACGAGCAGGGCAAATACACGGCACGTGAGCGAATTAATAAACTCCTCGATTCAGAATCTTTCATCGAGTTTGATAAGTTTGTTACTCATAGAACCCATGCCTTCGGGATGGAAAAAACCAAGTTTCTTGGAGATGGTGTAATTACCGGAATCGGAAAGGTCAACGGACAACAAGTGGCGATTTTTTCTCAAGACTTTACCTGTTGGGGTGGAGCGCTTGGGATGGCCTATGCTAAGAAGATTTGTAAGGTCATGGACTTTGCGATTGAAAATAAAATTCCTGTTATTGGTTTGAATGATTCTGGTGGAGCGCGGATTCAGGAAGGTGTTGAGTCTCTGGCCGGTTATGCAGAAATTTTCTACCGTAACGTTCAGGCTTCGGGTGTAATCCCACAAATCTCATTGATCATGGGGCCATGTGCTGGTGGAGCTGTTTATTCGCCTGCCATGACAGACTTCATTTTCATGGTGGATAAAACTTCTTATATGTTTGTAACTGGTCCTGAAGTTATTAAAACTGTTACGCACGAAGAAGTAACTAAGGATGCCCTCGGTGGTGCTGGTGCTCACAATGAGAAATCTGGAGTGGCCCACTTTAAGTGCGATGATGAAGATGATTGTTTTGAAAGAGTCCGTGAACTCTTCGCTTATATCCCTGCCAATAATAAAGAAAAGCATTCACTTAAACTCACAACTGATTCAGTGAAACGCTCGAACAATAAACTTAAAACTTTTATTCCGGATAATTCTAAAAAACCTTATGACATGCATGAATTGATCCTTGAAGTGATTGATGATCAGCAGTTTTTAGAGGTTCAAAGAGACTTTGCTAAAAATATTCTTACAGGATTTGCTTCAGTCGGTGGAATAAAAGTGGGAATTGTTGCAAACCAACCTGCTTTTCTCGCTGGCTGTCTTGATATTGATTCTTCGGTTAAAGCTGCCCGATTTGTAAGATTCTGTGATGCCTTCAATATCCCTATCATTACTCTGGTTGATGTTCCGGGCTTCTTGCCAGGAACGGTTCAAGAGTACGGCGGGATCATTCGTCACGGGGCCAAACTTCTTTATGCTTATTCAGAAGCGACTGTTCCTCTGATTACATTGATTACCAGAAAAGCTTACGGTGGCGCTTATGACGTTATGGCGTCAAAGCACATCAAGTCTGATATCAACCTGGCCTATCCGACTGCTGAAATCGCTGTGATGGGAGCGGAAGGTGCGGTTAACATTATTTTCCGTAATGAACTTGCGGGTCTTAAAGGTGAAGAATTCAAAAAGAAAAAAGCTGAATTGGTTGATAATTACGAAGACAATTTTGCCAATCCATATCGTGCAGCTGAACTTGGGTACCTCGATGAGATTATTTATCCGGAAGTGACTCGTCAGCGCCTCTATCAATACTTGAAAGCTCTGGAGAACAAAAAAATTGCGACTCCAGATCGTAAACACGGGAATATTCCACTATGAAAGGAAAACGAGTTCTCATCATCAACCGTGGTGAGATTGCCATTCGCGTGGCCAAAGCATTAAACGAGCTTGGATTAGTTTCTGTGGGAGTTTGGACTGATAACGAAACTGAACCACCACATCTTGAATATTGTCAGGAATGGGTTCACCTCGTTGGTTCAAACAATAAAGAAACGTATCTCGATATTCCAAAGATTATGAAAATCATCGAAGACTATAAAATCGATGGCGTTCATCCTGGATACGGATTTCTTTCAGAAAACAGAGAATTTTCTGAAGCTCTGGCAAAGAAAGGAATCACCTTCATTGGTCCTAATCCAACTGCTGTTTATAAAATGGGTGCTAAGGATATCTCTAAGCAGATTGCTAAGGAAGCCGGCGTTCCCGTTGTTCCTGGTTCGGTAGGTGAAGTAGAGACCATTGAAGAGGCCATTAGAATTGGAAATGAAATTGGGTTTCCGATTCTTCTCAAGGCCGTGGCTGGTGGCGGTGGCAAAGGAATGCGTCCTTGTGCCAATGAAAAAGAAGTGAAGGATAATTTTGCAGCTGTTCAGCGTGAAGCTCTTTCAAGTTTTGGATACGCGGCATTGCTAGTTGAAAAATATATTTTAAATCCGCATCATATTGAAGTTCAGATTCTTGCTGATAAAAAAGGCAACGTTTACCACGTTTTTGAACGTGAATGCTCAATCCAGCGTCGTCACCAAAAGATTATCGAAGAAGCTCCCTCTCCTTTTATTGGAACTGATGAAGCTGTTAGAAAAGATATTTGTGAGACAGCTGTCAAATGCGCCAAAGCTGTTAACTACGATTCGGCCGGTACAGTAGAATTCATCATGGGAGAAGATAAAAAGTTTTACTTCCTTGAAATGAACACACGTATTCAGGTTGAGCATCCTATCACAGAAGAAATCACGGGCGTTGATCTCGTGGCCAATATGATTAAGGCAGCTTTCGGTGAACCACTTGATTTTAAATCTCAAGATGATATTAAAATTCATGGTCACTCAATTGAGCTTCGTATTTGCGCAGAAGATCCAAAGACCATGCTTCCAGCACCAGGGAAGATTGTAGGATTTGAGACGACTTTTCCTCAAGGGATTCGTTTTGATCACTGTATTTATCCCAAGTTTATGATCACTCCAGATTTTGATCCTATGATTGGAAAACTTATTTCACGCGGACTTAATCGAGATGTTGCTCTAAGAAAAATCAGAGCGGCAGTTCATGGGCTTGTGATTGATGGTATTAAAACCAATATCGCTCTACATAAAGTAATCCTTGATGAACCTAATTTCATTAAGGGCCATTATTCTACGGCCTATATCAGTACGATTAAGCCTCAGGAGAAAGTCCCAGTTAAAGAAAACATTGAAGCTTTCATGCTGAAAGTCGCCGCTATCGAGTTGAATCAAGTGGGAGGTCGTTCATGAGATATTATTTTATGAATCAGGAAATGGATGAGTTCTCTCTAGATGTGGAAGTCCTTCCAAATCAGGTAATGGAATTTACTCATGAAGGGAAGAAAACCAAACTCTTTATTAAAAATCTCGCCGGAAGAAATTATTATTCATTCGATCAGATTGCATGGAAAAAACTGGCAAGCCTGGGAGTCAATGAAGTATTGGTCTCAAACTCAGAGATGTACAAGGTATACCGTGGGTACAAACCCTCAGGCCTTAATAAAGGCGGAGCAGGGGCCCTCATCACTCAGATGCCCGGTAAAGTTGTGAAGCTCATGAAAAAAGAGGGTGATAAAGTCACACTTGGTGAAACAGTTCTGATTTTAGAGGCGATGAAAATGGAAAATGAGATCAAGTCTGGAGCTGACGGTATCATTAAAACCATTAACGTTAAAGAAGGTCAGGCACTAGAGGCTGGATTTTTGATGATCGAAATTGAAGAATAAAATTTAAACTTTTAAGCTGGTTTTAATTTCTACTTAAGCTTTTCATTTTCTTCGATGATGTTTTATAGGGTTTTGATTTTTGTGTAGCATTTTTGGGAATAAAAGCATTCCTCAAGTAAAACATAAATTACGAACGCGATGAAGGTTTAATGAAACTGAAACAAAAGATTTCGGATGTGTGAGTTTATTCAAAGTTGATATTTTTTTCAACCCAGCTATACTCAAACTTAACTAAGGAAGAGTATGGCCAGTCATACCATTTGAATTCAATGTCTCGAATTTCAAAATCATACAATCCGTACCAATCAATCATCCCATTTACGAAATCTTTTTTATTCCGAAATTTGTCGATGGTTCTATCTGGTTTCCATGCATTGGCGATTGCCGACCACAAAAAATACAAACCAATAACTGAGACTTTGTATTTGCGATGGGGACTCATAAGTTTTTTATTAAGAATCCCAGTATAAACATAAAGCTCATGTTGAGATTCAAACTTCGTTGGCGCTCTTTGAATCATTTTTCAAATCCAGCAGAGTTGATTCCTGATTTCCAGATCGTACTCCTGAACATAAGGAGCGAGATGTTTTATGGGATAAAGGGTTCCCGTGAAGGATCCTGTCCCGCAGTGATTATTTTCTCCATCGGCTGTTGCCATACGGGAGAGTGGATCCAGGGCGAAGGGAACAAAACAAAGACCCAATAAAAACATGAGAAGTGGCTTGGGCATTTTAGGGAAGATCATCCATACAGGCAGTAGCACCAGGAAAATGAGATTGCTAGTAAGGAGACCTCCAAAGAGGTAATCATGGGGCCAGAAGATGATAGACCAGTCGATAAGGCGCCACATAGGAACGGCTAAAATCAGCAAGGAGAAGGCAACTATGAGACGAAGGACTTTCATCTCCATATCTTAGAGTAAAGCGATTTGCTTCCAGAACGGCAATTTATTCCGGTATTCGGTACTCAGGTAGGTTAAGTGCTAAGATTAGCTATGCGGAGGGCCATCAATGAGTGAAGCTACCAAGAAGATCATCCTGAATACAAATCTAAAAGGTTTCTTTTTTGAGGGTCTCGCCCAGTTAAATAAGAAGTCTCTTTGTCCTGTCCCTGAATCGGTTATCTATTACTCCAGCGATGTTCTCGATAAATTCTCCCTATCCCAAGATTTCTTTGAAATGAGTGAAGGAAAAGTTCGGGATAAAATCCTTGGCACGAAACTCCTTGAAGCCTCTCAGATGTCTAAAGATGAGCAGAGAAAGGTCTATAAAGAAGTGGGAGACATGTCTCTAATTGTTTGTGGCTACTTCTCTGAATCAGTTAATAAAAAAATTGTAGATGCTCACTACTACTCTCAGCTTGGAAAGATGGCCTACGGACATCTTAATGGAGTAGCCCCTAACTTCTTAGATATTCCTTGTTTTTATAATATGGTTGCGACTTGTTTTGAATCAGTAACAACACTCATGAATCGATTGGCCTCAAAAAATAGAGCGGGTGTGGAGAATAATCTCATTCTACAAAAGATCCTGCACAATGATGCCAGCGAGACGGAGATGATGACTTGTGGAATCCATCCCTTTTTTTCCAAAAAAGTTTCTTAAACTAAAAAGGGCCCCGAAGGGCCCTTTCTTTATTTAGTTCTGCCTGCCTGAATAATATTCCATTTCTGATTGAAAAACTTTTTCAAAAACTTCTGAAAATCAGCGTAGTTTGATTCTCTGATAGAGACATTGCTTCTATGAGGGAAATCAAGTCCAAGACTATGAAGTATAGTAATAGAGTAAAGCTGAGCGTAATCTTCATTGGTTTGTATTCCGAGAAGATTTTGTCCATCAATCATAGTTTTAATACGATTGAACTCATGTTCTTCAATTCCTTTATCTCTAAGGTTATTGAGAATATTCATGATGGCCGCAATAGCAGCCTCCGTTTTATCGTGTCCCGAGCCGATGTAAATACCCCAGCATCCAGCTTCAAGTGCTGAAACATGAACCGGAGAAACAGAATAACAAAGACCCTGCCGGTCGCGAACTTCTACAAAGAGCTCCGAACTCTGACCCGATAAATGGGCCGTGATCATTTTGAGATAGAGGTCTTCCATATTCCCGATTGAGAATGCCGGCGCACCTATCACAATTTGAGTCTGTTCACGTTTGAACTCAAGATTTTCCTTTTTACCAGTGATGCTCTTAATCTTTGGTTTGAGTTTTTTTGTAATCTTGCGAGGTTTGAGATTTTTAACCATCTCTTTAATTACCGGCATGACGACGGCAAGATCCTGGTCACCACAGTAAGTGAAAACGATTTCAGACTTGTTAAGATTTCCAGAATGGAGATTCTTAAGTGATGACGGCGAAAAAGTCTTAATCGTTTGTGGAGTTCCTGCCAGATCAAGTGAATAAGCATGATTATTAAAAACCATTTTATAAAAAGCTTTAAACGCCTGCTTAGTGGCATCTTCTTTTTGATTATCCAGCGCTCTGAGAATAACTTTCTTTTCATGGGCAAAAAACTTCGTTGGAATTTCGGGACTAAAGAGAGTTCCGGAAAAATGACGAGATAACGTTTCAAAATCTTTGCTCTGGCCGTGAAGTGTTAGCCCGTAGGCGTTTTTTCCTGAAAAACCGTTCAGTGAAGACGAGAGGGACTCGAGTTCATTTTTAAGTTTTTCATATCCGATTCCCTTGTAACCATAAGTGACAAGTCGATTGAGAAGATGGTGAATGCCTGCTGATTTAGGTGTCTCGGCAGCCTGACCGCCTTTCAGATAAGCATGCATAACAAAAGTAGGAGTCATTTTATTCTGACGATAGATGAACTTGATTCCTGGCATGATATCGTAAACTTCTACTGCTGGATCAAAGTCAGACTTCGTAATTTTAAGTTTTTCAGTCTTGGCTTTCGCTTTGCTGGTAATCTTTTTAAGATTTTGCTGCCACTTCTGAAGTTCTTTTTCAAGCGGAGCTGTTTTTGTTCCTTTAGGTACTTGAAGAATAAAATGAGAAGGTTTTTTAAACACTTCAGCCAGACCGTCGGAAACAGCATCAAGAGAAGCCATTCTGATCTTCTCAATAAACTCATCTTCGCAAAAGATATTTCCTGATTGAGCAAATCCGTGGCCTAAGCTGAACGCATAAGACTCGATAGATTCTCTTTCATAAACTTTTGAAGAGATGTATTGGTTTTTAATTTTTGTAAGTTCATCTGCCTTGAAACCTTTTTGAATGGCTTCATCCAGGGTCGATGTAAAGAGTTTTGAAATCTTTGCAAGATTTTCAGTTGGGAAGCTCATGCGGATCATATGCGATCCACCGTCAGCAAAATACATACTAGAACCGGCGATGCCGTTACAAAGTGAAGTCTTGGCAACCAGCGCCTGATAAAAGCGTGATGTTTCACCATGAGCAAGGCAATTTACCGCAAGATCTTCACTGGCCGCTTGATTACTAGCGTATGCAGGAGCCTGGAAAACCACTGTGAGGGTGGCCTGACGAATATCTTTGTCATGGATATTAATCGATTCTTTGTTTTTTATATTGAATGGGCCGAAACTTGATTTCTTTCCATGAGGCAGTTTGAAAGATCTGATTTTCTTTTCGAGGGCATCGCGCTCTTTAAGATCACCAGCAACAACCAACATGGCATTGTCATTGTTGTAAAAACTTTCACGGAAGAACTTAATTTGCTCCTGTGTGAAGTTTTGAATTGTGTCTTCTCGTCCGAGAATAGGATGCTGATAACCTTTTTCAAAAGCTGCTTTCTGCAATTGGATAAAATTATACTGAGAAGGATTATCCATGGCACGACGGTACTCTTCAAAAACAACCTGACGTTCTGAAGGTATCTCTTCATTTCCAAAAAGTGGATTGGCCACCATATCGAGGAGGATATCAACTGACTTATCTAAAAAGAGACTTGGAGTATTGATGTAGTAGCAAGTGTAATCAAATGAGGTGAAGGCGTTGACTTCCCCACCGTAGGATTCGATGTCGTGGGCCAATTGAGGTCCTGGACGTGTAGGAGTTCCTTTGAAGAACATGTGTTCAAGAAAGTGGGCAATTCCTTCATTCGATTTTTCTTCGAGTGCAGATCCCGCGCGAAACCACATTTGTACAGTTCCCGCGGTACTTCCTGGGGAATGAATAAATAGTGTATTGAGATCGTTATCTAGTTTGATCTGGTCGATTTTCATAGCTTCCTTATTTGAGACATCGTAAGTATCTTTGTTAGTATCTCTTTAGACTCTGTATTTTTGAAGGACTTTCTCTTAATGACTCAGGTGTCCAGTCTTTATATTCATGTTCCGTTTTGTCGCCACCTTTGCAACTACTGCGATTTCTACAAACGTAAGTTTGAACCTGGATCAAATCAGTTTGAGGATTTTCATCGGTTTTTAACATCTAGTTGGCAGCGTCACGAAAAGCTGATGCTTGATCAAAAGGTTTCATGGGCACCACTTTCAACTGTCTATCTGGGCGGAGGGACTCCATCATTATGGGGAACTGCAGGTGCAGAGTTTTTCAAGGAAACGATCCTTTCCAATTTAGAAATTCTACCCCAGGCAGAGTTCACCATGGAAGTCGATCCGGGCACATGGAGTGGGGAGATGATCTCGTCATGGAAAGAGTTAGGACTCAACCGAATATCAATTGGAACTCAGACACTTAGTCCTGAATTTTTAAAGATTATGGATCGTGATCATTCCCTGGAAGAAAGCTTTTCTTTGCTTAAATATTGTCAGGATGAAAAGTGGAATTTTTCGTTAGATTTCCTTCTCGGCTTACCATTCTCTAGAGAGAAAAAGAGAGATATTGAATCGGAACTTAAAACCCTTTTAAGTTTTAACCCTCAACACATTAGCCTTTATATTTTGAATGCCCGTTCTAAATATCCCTACATTCAAAACATGCCTGATGATGAATTTATTCGTGAAGAATATCTTTTCGTTTCGCAGTTTTTGAGAGCAGCAGGTTTTCATCATTATGAAGTTTCTAATTTCGCAAAACCCGGCTTTGAAGCTAAACATAATGTGAAGTACTGGCACTCGGAATCAGTCGCTGCGCTGGGACCTACCGGAACTGGTTATTTTCATCAAAATGAATCTAAGGCTATTCGTTATAAATGGAAGACGAGTTCCGCCGAACTTGAAGTTGAGGAGCTGGGCGATGACGAACTTTCACTTGAAAAAACCTACCTAGAATTACGGACATCTTTTGGTTGGAAACCGGCCCACGTAACAGACTCACTTTTAGCTGTTTTTAAGGTCTGGGAGGGTTTGGGTTATGGTATCTGGGACGGTCAAAAAATGAAGCTTTCCGCTCTGGGATTTGTGATGCTGGACTCACTCATGGATGACCTTTTTAAGGCCAAAATCACTTTGTAATAATAAGCACTTGGCTATCACTTTGATCTATCGTCTTGCTGTAGGCCAAAAATTCTTCTTTTTTTTTAGCCCCAACATTGACACTCAAAGGGTCACTCCCATCTTAGAGTTAAGAACAACTGTGGAGAAAGCAGGTCAAAAATGGAACATAACGACAAATTTAAAGGCGAGAAAAAAGAGGACATAACTGAGGCAACTGAAGCTTCAGAAACTCTCGAAACAGCCCAAGTTGAACCAAAAAAAGAAGAAGTCGATTTTAAGGCGAAGTATTTCTATATCGCTGCGGAAATGGATAATTACCGCAAACGTATGGAGCGTGAAAAAGAGAACTTACTTAAATATGGTAATGAAAAAGTTCTTTCTGATCTTCTTCAAGTAGTAGATAACTTTGAGCGCACCATTGAGATGTTAAAGCCGGATGTGGACCAGAAAGTTAAGAATATTGTGACTGGTCTGGATATGGTTAGAAAACAGTTTATTGATGCTCTTTCTAAGCATGGACTTACACCAGTAGATTCAGTTGGTAAGGATTTCGATCCGAACTTTCATGAAGCGTTGGCGCAAGAGTATGCTGAAGGCAAAAAGCCCAATGAGATCGTTAAAGAATTTCAAAAAGGTTACACACTCAATGGTCGTTTGATTAGACCATCGAAAGTTGTTGTAGCTAGTGATAAACAATAATAGTTAAGACGTAATAAGGAGAATATTTATGGGAAAAATTATCGGAATTGATTTAGGTACAACAAACTCATGTGTTTCTGTAATGGAAAACGGATCTTACAAGATCGTTCCCAATGCAGAAGGACACAACACAACTCCATCAATTGTTGGATTTTCTAGCAATGGCGAAGTTCTTGTTGGTCAGGTTGCTAAACGTCAGGCCGTAACAAATCCTACGAAAACTCTTTTCGGGGTTAAACGTTTGGTCGGTCGTAAATTTACGGATAAAGAAGTGGCCCACTTTAAACAAGTGGCTCCTTTTGAAATCTTCGCAAATAAAAATGGCGATGCTTGGGTAAAAGTTGATGGAAAAGAATTCTCTGCTCAAGAGATCTCAGCTCGTATTCTTGAAAAAATGAAGAAAGCTGCTGAAGACTATCTTGGTCAGCCAGTTACTGAAGCTGTTATTACAGTTCCGGCTTACTTCAACGATGCTCAAAGACAAGCGACAAAAGATGCAGGTCGTATCGCGGGTCTCGATGTTAAACGTATTATCAACGAGCCTACAGCAGCTGCTCTAGCATACGGACTTGATACTAAGAAAGATAAAAACATCGCAGTTTTCGACTTAGGTGGTGGTACTTTCGACGTTTCAGTTCTTGAAATCACTTCTGACGGTGTATTCGAAGTTAAGTCTACTAACGGGGATACATTCCTCGGTGGTGAAGATTTCGATTACCGTATCATCAGCTGGATTGCTGATGAGTTTAAGAAAGAATCAGGGATTGACCTTAAGAATGATAAAATGGCGCTTCAGCGTTTGAAAGAAGCTGCTGAAAAAGCTAAGCACGAGCTTTCATCTGTAACTCAAACGGATATTAACCTTCCGTTCATTACAATGGATGCTACAGGTCCTAAGCATTTAAACTTGAACCTCTCTCGTGCAAAATTTGAATCTCTTATTGGTGATTTGATCGATAAATTGGTTGGCCCTTGTAAAACGGCGATCAAGGATTCGGGCCTTTCACTTGCTGAAATCAATGAAGTGATTTTGGTTGGTGGTGCGACTCGTATGCCGATCGTTCAACAGAAAGTTAAAGAGATATTCGGTAAAGAACCTTCTAAAGGTGTAAACCCGGATGAAGTTGTTGCTGCCGGTGCTGCGATTCAGGGAGGTGTTCTTGGTGGTGACGTTAAAGACGTTCTTCTCCTTGACGTTACTCCGCTTTCACTTGGTATTGAAACAGCTGGAGGAGTCATGACAAACATTATTGACAGA
>JBBARF010000078.1:0-17209 GCA_040399925.1 Bacteriovoracaceae bacterium | reverse complement strand
TGCGGGGTTCATTGTCCATTACAATCGTTGCATTAGTAAGCAACTGACGAATAGTAGGGGTATCAAAACTTGCTCCTGAAACAGCAATTGCGTTTGGAAGAAACAAAGAGTCAATTGGTCCTTCCACCACATATATTCGTTTTGAGTAGTCGACTCTATCAAGTCCATATATTTTCTCCTGTGTTTCATCTACTTTGATGGTATAATACTTGGGTTGCTCATCACCATACGCTCTACCTTGATAAGCAAAACATTTACCTGCTAAGTTAAAAAACGGAATGATCATTCTTGGATGATCACCTTCAAGTGGTTCCTGAAACTTAGGTGTTACCGAGTTGGTAAACTTTTTAAATCTAGGTGCAAAGTAAAGTAGATTCCAATATTGTTTTGGAATCTTTCGTTTAATTAAATATTTTACGGCAGGATGTGTAATGTCTAAAGTATCTAGGCGAGCCAAACCCTCTAGAATAGCATCTTCTAGAAATACTTCTGGGGTTTCTTCTGGGAGGATTGCAGCTACGTCTTTGTGTGCATTGTGTTTACTGGCACCACCTTTGTAGCGTTCAAGAACGTACTCATCATAAAGTTTAGCATCTACATACTTGATTAAGCTACCAAGATTTGAACCGTAGTTGCAGTTATGACACCTTACGAATAAATCAGAACCTTTACGGTAGATGTATCCACGTGCCTTTAATTTATTCTTAGAACTATCCCCACACACAGGGCAAGAATAGTTCCAGAGATAATCGTTTTTCTGTTTAAAGTTTCTTAGACGTGATCCAAGAATACTTGCAAATTTGTTGTCAATGTATAGCATAATAACCCCACAAGAGTAATAATTTTACTCTGATTCATAATAAAAAGCAAATTTATATTGGTGTTGCTATCTGATATGCACCAGAAATATCAAAGTGACTAGCAGTATTTGTTGCAGATACTGGAGTGGAAGATTTCCAAGCCAAATCTGTTGCTGCTCCAGAATAATATAATTTCATTATAGTTGTAGAATCATCAATATCTGTAATTCCTGCAATATGATAAATTGCATCATTAGGGGTTGGAGCATGTAAAGTTCCACCACGAATACTAATAGTTGATGCTGTTGGGAATGGTAGCGTAAATTGATATTGACTGGCTGAACCAAAGTCTGTTGTTGCAGCGAAACTCACATTAATCCTAAAGTGACAGATTAGTCCCTGAAGAACATAAGATCCAGTAGAAACAGTTCCAGCAAGAGTGTTGCCAGTAACAGTTTTGACTTGTGGATTGAATGTTTGCTGAGCAGTACCACCACCGAATGGGATACCACCTGGAGTTACACCATCAGATATACGGAGTGGAGTTGCTCCAGATGGGTCATAGAATATTTCTCCTGGAGTGCCGATGTATGCTGCGGCAGATGTGCCACCCATTTTATCTGCGAATAGTTTGAATGTTGATGCCATTTTTATCCTTATTTAAGAAATTTGATGAAGTCGCCAATGTGTGCAAAGATATAACCTGCAACACCTGCGCCACCAATTACATACCACTTCCATTGTTCCAATGCACTAACACGGGAATTCATTTTTTCTAAATCTTCTACAACATCTTTACGGATGACTTCGTGCTGATCTTGAGAGATCTTTGCATTGGCATTCATCTTGTGCTCAATGCGTGTTTGCATATCGTCAATCTTATCAACGATTTCTCTATTGGAAGTAGTCAAACGAGAATGCACTTCTTTAATGTCGTGTTTCACTTCTTTAACGTCCTCTTTGATAGCTTCTACTTGAGCTTCCATTTTTGCAATTCTTTCTGGCATTTCCATCTTAGTTTACCGTCTTAAAAATTTGTTTTTGGGTTTTATACCACTCAAGCCATGCATCTACTTTGGCACGACACTCGTGATATTGCCCATAGTTATCGACAACAACTTTCAAAACTTCAGATAGTTTTTCAGTTGGTTCTACAGTTTTTAGGTCAGGACACGCTAGCATAATTTCAGGTGGTACTTCAGGAAAGTTTTGTTTAACTGGAGTGACCAAACATCCAGTTAAAAGAACTGCTGGTATAAGCAACAAGAGTTTCATTTCTTACCACCCTTTGCTGCTTCGTTTAAGATATCAACAGTATCCGCAGTTATTTTACATTGTGAATCAATCTTCAATTCAACATTTTTAATCTTTTCTTGAACAACTACTTGTTGTTCTTTGATAACTCTTACTTTGTCTACGTAGATAGTTTTTATATTTTCATTTGCTACTTTAGACTCAGCTTCAGCTTTTGCTACTTTTTCTTGTAACTCCGCAACACGATCACGCCAGCTTTTCTCTGTTGCATAACTACCTTCAAAGAAAATACCAACAACTACCAACAAATATGAAATTATCTGAATTGGTAAACGATAACGATTTATAAACGGAAATTTAAATACAGTGTATGATGCAAGTACACCAATTACACCAACCAACAATATAATATGAATTGTCCAGAGTAGTATTGCGTCTGGAATAAAACTCAACATCCACATTACGCAACCTCTGCTGGGATTTTTCTTCTAGCGATCTGTTTATATTTTTTAATGTCTTTTGCTTTTGGTGCAGGAATATCAGTTGAAACTGCTCCACCAGTAACGTTGGCAATACCATCTTCAACTAATACACCACGCTCAAGAAATTCTACAATAAGCATTTCTTCTTCAACTAGTGTTAGATTATACTTGCTTACTTTTTCAAGCAGTGTATCATATCGTTCTTCCATCAAAGACAGTGAACGATCATTTGCTTCGTAGTATTCTTTTACTAAAAAGAAAGCACTAACTAAATTCTTTAACTTTGACTCGCCACCTGGAAGACGATTAATAATCTTTTTCATATTAAACACCAAACGATGTAAATATGTGTATGCGTCTTTTTCTTTGGTAGTTGTGAGTGTGCTGCTCTTCTTTAGGTTCTTACCTTTATCATCGATAATGCCTAATTGGTATGCAGCTGTTTCTGAAAATGGTTTGATAAGCATTGACAGAATACGGTATGCAATAAGATTGTCTACTAACCTACTCATATCTTCCTTAATACAGCAATAATAGTTTCGTCTAGTTTAATATCTGCCAAGGTAATTCCAAACTCAGGTACGCTTTCTGGCATTCTATTCAGATAAACCAAAAACGTAACTAACTGTGGCCACAATGGCTCTTCAATCTTATGAAACAACATACGAGTTGTCTCATCGCCAAAAATATTGTAGAGAACAATTATATGATTTAAGATTAATCTTTCTCTTAATTCACCAACATTCTTATAACGATATATTAGTTTCTTAAGATAAACAAATTTCTTTAAATCATCTTCAAACTCTTCTATGTTAGAACACTGTGGATTATCATAGTGATGCATCGCATGTAGAAGAAAATTATTTTCAGTCAAAGGTTCTCTCATTTCCAATCAATCGTAAAACGAGAGGGGAGCCATTCTCCCCTCATTACAACTATTTAGTTTAGTTTACGAAAGTTAATGTAGCTACATCAGAAGTAACTTCAGCTGCGCCATTGGCAGAAGTAACTTTAACACGGTATTGATCACCAGTGTTAGCAGATGTTCTGCCAGTTAATGCTAATGAAGCAGTAGAACCATTTACGTTAGTCCAGCGTGTATTGCCAACTGTCTTAACTTGCCACTGGTAACCTAGAGCACCACCACCAGCAGTTACAGTAGCTGCAACAGTGAACGTTGCGCCACCAGTTATAGTATTTTGGTTAGCTGGTTGAGTACCGATAGTAATAGTGTAAGCTGCATCTGCTGCTGTTGCATCATCTGCACGATCGCCAGCTGCTACAGCTGTTTGTACGATAGTAACTAAACACTCACTCTTGTGACGAGTAGTACCTTGTGCGTCAGTATAAGTGTTATACAACCACCAACCTGGACCATTTAAACCACGTGAACGATTTGCTGGTTGTTGTGCTTCAGTTACGTCAACGAATATGCATTTTGCTAGATCTGCAGTGCCCAAATGTTTTGGACGGCTTGCATCAGCGTCTGTTTTTCCCCATAGTGCCATTTTAATTCCCCTTAGTTCTTATTTGGTAAATGTAATTTATAACCTGTGTAGTCTGCGCCATTTTTAGTTTTTGGGGCAGAACCACCTTGACGTGCACCAGATTTAGCACCTGCTGGACGACCACGACCACGCTTTACAGCATCTGCTGCTGGTTTAGCTTTTGGTTTTTCTTCTTCATCATCACCTTCAGCATCGTGGTACTGAGCACCGTAGCTTGAGCCACTTATTTTGCGTGATGGTAAGTCTGACATTTTAATTTCGTTTAATGATTCAACGAATTGTTTATATGATTTTGACATTGTTTCCAATTCTCCGTTTTCAAATTCTTCTTTAGACAGTCTGTCAACTGCCTTGCCAATGTTCTTGTTACGCTTGATTGCACCAGAACGAACTTTATTGATGTCATCGTGCGATGCACCAACAGCTTTTCTCATACGCTCACGCTCATCTGACTGATTAGGCATATGACGATTTGTATAACGATCTACTTCATCGGCATCTGCTTGTTTCTTACCAAGTGCAGCACCTTTATTTGCTAGATCATTAGACGCTTTCTTAATGTAAGAACCAAGAGTACCCTTTGATAATTCGTCTAACTGCTCTTCTTCTTTACGCAGTAACTTAAAGTCATGGCTATCAATCTTACCATTCTTGTTCTTGTCAATCTTATGTTGATTGCCTTTGAGTTCTTCTTTTTTAACTTTTGGATCTGGAACATGGTACTCGTCATCTTCACGTGGACGCTTACCAAAGCCACGACGATTGTCATCGTAGCTTTCTTTATTTGTTGGCATACCATTGATTGGCTTCTTTGTTGCTTTATATGCTTTGTGCTCAGGAGTACCTTTGATATACTTCTTATCTAAAACTGGAGCTTGTTCTTCTAACTCTTCAACTTCTTCTTTGACGTTCTTCATAGCTTGTTTTGCCAAGTGCTTTGCACGGCTCATTGCTGTGTGGACTGCACCAGACTTGTCTTTTGTAGTTGCTGGAGTCTTTGTGTATGGACCATCGAAAGGAGGATCTTCTTTCTTGGCTTCATCTAATTTAGTTGATACAGTAAACTTATGAACTGAGCCAACTTTCTTTGGATCGTAAGAGTCATGAGTTTGTTTAACGTGAACTTCTTTACCATCGTTCTTCATTACTTTACCATGTACTTTGTCACCAGTCTTTGGCTCATAGTAATCCATATGCTCACCAGTCTTCATGTGCTTAGCCATGTCTGGGTGCATCTTACCTTGTGATGCAAACTCACGATGGTTAGCTTCGTCAATCTGTTCTTCGTTTAACTTTGCGATGTCTTTCTTAACTCTAGAGTCAGAGTGATAAGAATGAACCACACGATGTTTACCATGGTCAGCTACAACGCTGTAGTTACCATCATCGTGTTTAGTTTTTAATTTATTGGCGATGGATTGAGCATCATCTTTACTATCAAAAACAGATTCGTCTAGTTCTACTTCTTCTTGAACAGTGCCATTAATCTTTTTAATAGTTTCTGGATGGGAACGATTCTTTGTACGTTCTTTTTCTAGATCTTTAGTAGTCATCTTGTCATTCTTGCGCAAGTACGCTGGAATGTCAGACTTATTAACCATCTCTAAAAATGTTTTAAACTTCATTTTATTCCTCTATCTTTTTTAGACTTGAACGAATCATCCAAGCATGTTTCTTATGAGCATCTATTCTGCTGCCAGCAAAATCAGCAAGTCCTTGCTCTTTTTCTGCTGTTGCTAGATCGAACACTTTATTTAGGCTATCTAAGACTTCTTGATTAGCTTGTTGCAAGTTCTCCAGCATATCTCTCAATAGAACTGGTCTTACTACATCTTCTTTAATAGTTGCAGTACTATGCAACTCGTCAAGAGACATCGGAGCGTAATCATCAAGTGTACGAATTTCTTCTGCGAGATGATCAACTGCTCCGTAAACTTCTTGGTAGATCTCACCAAAGAAATCATGGAACATTGGAAACAACATACCTTCAACGTTCCAGTGATAAGACTGTGTTTTGAAATACATTAAGAATGTATTTGCCAATGTTATTTTAAGGGATAATTTCAATTCTTCCATATTAGCAATTCCACTTTCTTAGTGCCAACGCTTTACGAGTTGGGCGACCCTTTTCATCTTTCATTGGACCATCTACGCCACTCATACGTGCACAGAAAGACTTACGACGATTATATGCTTTGCTGCCAGCTTTTAACTTTGATGGTGGAGTAGTTACTGGTGCTTGTAGATTAGCACCCTTAGCATTGTAAGCATCACGACCCTTTTGAGTCAGACCACCAGTAGATGACTTGTGTCCTTTGGCGTCAACTGCAGCTTCATCCATAACTTCTTCTTTAACTGGTTTCTTAGCTTCGGCTTCTTTCTTCTCACGAGCTAGACGTTCTTGTTTAGCAACACGAGACATCTTCTTTAGAAAAGATGGTTTATTGTAGTATGGCGTTGCGGATTCGTTCTGTGATGCCTTTAGGGCAGCATCAGTTGGCGCACCTTTACTTCCTGGCTTACGCATACGTTCACCAGAACCAGCTTTGATGCGTTTTTGTTTAGCGTGAATATTGTCCCACAAACCGCCTTCTTCGATGGTAGATTCTTTAACACAAGAACCTGGTTCACATGGCTTAGTTCCTGGAACACGCTTGTAACCATCCCAACAGTTACATGTCTTTGCTTCAGGAATATGTTTCAATGCTGCCATCTGATTTTTTACATAAGCATCACGCTGAGATTGAGTCTGCTTTTTATACAAACCAGTTTCTTTTTTCTCAGCTTCTTTTTTTCTTTTAATTCTTTCAACTGCTTCAGGTGAAGCTGATCCATATTTACGTTTAGTTGTATACTCTGGGTCTGAACCTATGGCACCATACGTATCAGAGTGGTATGCTTCTGTTAGATAGTCTTTAAAACGCAACATTTGGAGCACCCTTTGTAAATTTAGTATGTGATAAACGTGACTTCTCAATCTGACGGATGCGTGGTACCAACTTCATGGCGATACGTCCAACGATTACTTTACGTTTTTGGATTATGCGTTCAATGCGTTCTTTCTCACCGATAGAGATTTTGTTTGCATCACGACCACGTAGTAAACGATTCTTCATTAACTTAATTGCCAGACGACGTGCACGTTTATTTGCAACGGCATTTGTTGAACGTGTCTTTAGGGCAATTTGTGCTTTACGCTCACGCTTACCTTTGGTTTTGGCAAAACGTAAACGAGCACGGATACGTTCTACTTTGGATAGAACTTCCATTAATGTTTGTTCATTAACTTGTTCTTCTTCAATTTCTTCGCCACTGTCTTCGTCAACAATGGCTAACTCTTCATCGTCATACTGTTCGATAAAGTCATCTTCTTGAGCAGAATCAACAATGTGATCGATTTGTTCATCAGTTAAATCCAGTTCAGCCATTAACTGGTCTTCAATGTTTTGTTCTTGCTGATCTTTATGGTCTTCAATATGAGACATATCAACTTCTTCGAACTGCTTTCTATGTGCAGAACGATCTCTACCTACTGTAGATCCAATTCTATCTGTTTTTCTTGCTGCATTTTGAGCATTGTCGAAATGTCTTTCTTCGCCATCTATGTCGCCTTTAGCATTAGCATTTGCTGCTTTTTTCATATGCTTAAAAACTTCATGGCCATGGACTTTTTTAATTGCCTTTTCAGTTGATTTGGTATCATTACCACCAACATGTGCATCGGCAAATTTATTGTAGAGAGTTCTAACTGTTAAATCACCTTCTTCAATCTGCTCTGCTTCTTCTTTCATGGCTTGCTTAGTGGCAGTGGCGTACATTACTGATTCAGCATCTTTACCATAACGTGCTTTGAAACCAGCGATATTCTTTTTCATACCTTTAACGATACGCTCACGCTCTTTCATATCTGCATCAGACATGGTAGCTTCTTTCATATCTTCTACATCGTCATCTTTTTTATTGTCGCCAACTTTGATACGATGAGCACGAACCTTACGACCACTTGGAGATAACTTATAATCAGAAGTATCTAATTCATCTTCTTGAATAGTATCAACTTCCTCATTCTGTTTGAGTTTCTGCATCTGAGTCTGGATCGTCTGCATTTTTCTTTGATGAGTTTTAACTGCTTCATCATCACCAGCTTTATTTGCAGCCAATGCCTTTTCCATATGACGATCGTGGGCTTGGCGTAGATTAGTCATCTTATCCTTACCCCAAGCTGACTCATCAAATTCTTCAACTTCTTCTTTAATATTTGTTGGCTTATCTTTATATACTGTACCAAGATGTTTAGCACCAGATTTATTTAAAGAATTGCGACCATTAGCATTCATTGTATGATTGACGTCATACCCACCAGCTTTATGTTTATATACTTCAATTCCATCTAAGTTATCACGATGTGTTTTAACTTTATCGGTGGCATACGCAACTGCTTGATCTAGTTTTTTAAATGGAGCACTTTCACCCAGTTGTTTGGCTAAACGATCAATGACACCAGACATGTTTTCTTTGCCTTGAGCAGCAGCTTCTTTGCGCTTACGTTCAATCTCATCGTGTTTCTTTTCACGCTCAGCAGCTGCGGCACGGAATCTTTCTAGTGCACTGGCTTCAGTCATGTGTTTGACTTTCATCTTACGCAAGTTGTCATTATCGGCATGACCAAGACTGTGCCCAGCTTTATTAACCATGCTCTTTAACTTTTGATAATCGTCAAACGTCATAATACCTTGAGCGATATTATTTGTTTTCTTTGGATCAAACTCAACTACAGAAGCATTTTCTGTAACTTGTAATTTCTGTGGGATAAGATTTGTATCGTAATCAATACCCATTTCGTTTGCCAAGGCAAGCATCTTGTTTACAATGTTAAGTGCTTCAGGATTTAGCGTCTTGGTTTTAATTCTACGCAATGCAGTATTAACCAACAACTCTGGATTTGAAGTTGCTTCAACTTTATCAACTCCAAGCATAGTAGCAATAATACGTGCCACTTTAATCTTGTCTGTTGGACGTAATGTTTTATCTGATAACGCTTCCATGAATTCGCCTTTACCACTATCTTTGAAATTTGTTAATAGACCTTCTAGTTCGTGTTCATGCATATGGAAGTAATCCATATGATGCATAAATTCACCAACACGAGCCAATGATTCTTGTGCTTTAACTCTGGCTTCTTTCCACTGAGTAATCTCAGCATCAGTTAATTCTTCGCCAGCAATATGACGATCATTGATACCCATATAAGTATCAGTTGCCTTTAAGGCATTTAAAACTGCCACTGGATCTTTTTCTGAAGCACGAGAGATTGTATCTTGGAATGCTTTTGCTGCATCAGCAGTGCGAGCAAAGTTTTTGGTTGTATAACCTTTGAATGTAATTTGCTCTGGAGCAGGTTCACCAGTAACATCTTCTTGTAATTGGTCTTCAGATAGTGTAACGTCTTGAATCCACTTCTTACAAGTTTCTCCTGTGCTATTAACTAGTACAAGATAGTTACTACCACGATCAATGATTTCGTAACGTTGATTGTCTGACTCAACAAATTGACCAACTGTGTAGATCTTACCCTTAAAGAATTCGTCACGTAGAGCATCAATGTCAAAACGAACTTGTTCTTTCAATGCTTCAATACCCATACCCAGACGCACGTCATTCATTAAACGCTTGCCATCAATATCACGTAAGGTAGATGGAAGACCTTTCTTGAATGAAGCGTAGTCGCCTTTTGCAGCTAGACTACGCATCTTTGTTCCAGACATACCAGAAGCATCATCTGCGTCTGGATCACGCTCACCTGCAGATACTACTTCAATAGTATCAAAGTGAAATTCTTTACCGTTGTATTTGTTTAGTAATTCTTGATACGCTTGAACACGATCGCTACCTGCGACCATAACAAGGTTTTTGTATTTTTTATTGAGTTCTTTAACTGCTTCGATGTAAGTTCTTACGTTTTGATTGGCAGCCACAAACTTTGTGCTTGGGAACATTTTGCCAAGGTATTGAACTTTTTTATCCACTGAGAGTGGATTCTTTTTAGCATCTTGAGTTTTTGAAGCATAGATGGCGTGGTCAGCACTACCAGTGCTAGCCAGCTTTTTGACTGTCTTTACAAGCAATTCGTGACCTGTCGTTGGTGGATTGAATCGACCAAAGGCAAATACTACTTTCTTTGTAGGAAGTTCTTTTATTAATTGTCTGTATTTCTTCATTTAATCCATCTATAAAATTGTAGTTTCAACCTATTATTTAGCGTTTCTTTATCTCCTACACTACTGCAAGAACAGCCTGTGCCGCAGCAACGATCCAACGACAAGCGATCTCATCATTGGCTAAATCTTGTTGAGCACGAATATCAGCGATTTCTCTAACTAGATATTCAAACTCTTCTTGGCTTAATTCACCAATGGCTTTTTTATCTGTTAATACTAATAGTTCGTTGGCTAATTGTGCGGCTGGTCCACCTACTCCAGCAACTTCTCTTAATTGTTCTAGAATCATCTGCCTCTCCATGCATCTGCGATAACGTCAATGCGAGTCTTGTTGATTCTTAGAATTGACTCGCAAAACGTCTTGTTGTTAGATTGTTTTGCTTTCTCGATCGCTTCACCAAGTTGACCCACAGAATACGCTTGAGGATCTTTTCTCATTTCAGTGTAAAACTTTAGATGTGTAATTTTATTTTGCGCATCTAACCAGTCTTTGTTATCACAATTTAGTTTATCTACAGCAACCTTAACTTGAACCAGATTATCGAACATTGCTGGGTCATGTTTAATTGGTAGTATTACTGAACACCCACTTAAAAATAGTGCAGCCAATAAAGTATATTTCATCGTTGCCATCCTTTGATAATATCAGCAGAGAAATTTGAACGACTGAATTCCATACGATTGATAACTTTCACCGCACCACCCTTTAGTCTATCAATAGCAACAAATCCCTCAACGCTAGTTGTTTTAAATCCACTTGCAGTTTTAAGAAACGTAGAAATATGGCCAGCTTGATTCATCTTGTTGACAACCATTTCTTTGGCATCAGTAAGAATATTAACTAGATCAAAGATTGCTTGAACGTCACTTGGTTTATTCTCAGCAAAGTATTTCAATACTTCTTTACGCTTGGCTTCACCAGTAGCTTTACCCTTTTCGGTCTTTTGCTTTGGTTCTAATTTAGCGTGGATATAATCAAACAATCCCTTGACGTGTTCTCGGGTATTTGAGAATCCTTCACCAGAACGAATCTTTGTATTATTATAAGTTTTAATCTGAAGTAATAGTTCTTCGTTTTGACTAATAGAATTTAAAGCTGCTGGCGTAATACTATTTAATTTAGCTTGTGCTGAAACAATAATAGAATTTAGTTTTACGGTTTCATCGGCAGTAAAAGAAGCAGTGCCAGAATAAGCTTTGTATGTGGCATCATCCATCCAGATACTTGGTGAAGCAACTAAGTGCTCAACGATACCTTTACCAAAGGATGCTTTCATTGTTTCAAATGAAGTTCCAGTATAAGTGGTATGCCAAACAACACCAATCTTTGCTTTCTTGACTTTTGCGGCTAGATCGCTGTTTTCTGGAACAGCATAAACGATAGTGTTTGGATGGAAGGTTATGTATGATTCACCATCGATGACTTGTTTCTTTAAATCATTTTTGGTAAACATTAGATCGCCTTGGTAAACACCAGACTTGATACCAAGTTTCTTAAACTCGGTAAGAGCAACTTTGAATTTTGCGGCTAGATCGCCATCAGTATCAGCATCGATCTCTGCTGCAGTTTTATAAATCTTTGGTTCTTTATTGAAGACACCTTTTTTGGCGATAAAGAACTTACCATCTCTTGGATCGATACCAGCAAAGATAGCTGGTGCACCATCCCACTTTACCGTGGCTGAGATTTTGGTTTTGCTATGACCTGCCAACATATCACGGAGGTCTTTGATAAAGTTGATGGCTTTTTGAGTGCCGACTGTACCTTCATTGAACACTAGATCTTCTAGGTGTTCCATATGGGTATTCTTTTCTTCGACTATAAAACCCTTTAAACTTTTCAACTTCATACCTTATTATACCCTATCTTGCAATAAAAGTCAAGCGACTTATGTAATCCCCTCAAAAGCTGAGGGTTATTTCATAGAGAACTTGATACCTGTGTTGTCGGAGTCTTTAGCGTTGGCTCCGTAAGCAAATTTAAACTCAGCTTTTGAAAATAACTTTTTCTTAAACTCTAGATTATCACCAGAGAAGTTTAGATATACTTGTTCAGTTTTCATATACTGACTAATCTTATTTAACACTTCTTGATACTGTGGTTGTTTATTCATATAATCAACTAGCGCATAACCCATAGGTGCCATTACCAATGAGTAATACTTTTTATATGTAGTAGGTGTCATTACAATGTTGACAGAATCATCGCTGGCGTTTTTACCAAGAACATTATAAAACTCTTCATATGTAGATTTAAATAGTTTAATTCTGGCTTTATCAGTTTTACCTACTTTGGCAATCTGTTGAATATGCGCAGAAATATCTTGAATGGTAAAGTTACCCTTAGCCCCAATAGTTTTCTTTAGTATGGTATACGCTGGCAGATTAAGAGATTTCATGGCAGCCAAAATCTTAGTTGACGTATTATCGTTTTCGCCAGCCAATGCTTTTAGTACATTAATTACAACAGCTTCATTTTTGTTTGGAGCTTTATAAACTTTATCAATGTTAGTAACAATGGCACCAATAGATGGTGCAGCACCTGCTTCAAACTTTGCTGATATGTCAGTGCGAATAGTTTCTTTGCCAGATTTTTTCATAACAACAAAGTCTACCAATGCTTCGTTACTAATATCTGAAAAGAATGCTTGTTGCCAAGTAGAAGCAAATGGTTGAGTCAAATACCAACGCATAGAAAGAACTTCACCAAAGTCCTTACCAATGGCTTGTTTGTCTTGTGGCTTGACCCCAGCAAATGATTTCTTGGCTGGCGCAGTCATTGGAATAATATCTTTGGGGTTTTTGTTTGTACTAACTGTTTTGTATAATTCTGTTAGTACAACTTTGATATCTGCTGCTAGGGTAGCATTTTCTTTGATACCATTCAACACAGCTTTGTCTAGAGATTCTAGAGTTGTGTATTTGCTAGTAGTTAGATTAAACTTTTCTGGTGCCAATTCTTTTGTTTTTAGCGTACCCTTTTCAGTATAGGTATTTACAATGTAAAAGGTTTCGCCCTTGGCAATAGTACCAAGTACTTTGGTAAGAGTCATTAGCTTGGCTTTGTACTTACCAGAAATCGCTTTTTCTTCAGTGGGAGTTAGGTCAGTAACTGTTGCAGTTATACCAACACTTTTTAAGAATGCGTCAAGTGTGCCTGAGAATGCAATCTCAACTGCTTTAATTTGAGCTTGATACCTTGAAGATTTTAAAGTTACCTTAACACCTTTGGTGGAAAGATAATCTACCATCTTTTTGGCGGATGCTGCTAGTTTTGAGTAATCTGTTGCCATAGTAATCCCATTAGACTACTATTTAGGCTTATTGACGTATCGTTGATACTTGTTGTCCCACTTAATAATCTGCTGCATTATCTTTGGAATTGCAGCGTTATTCTTGTAGTCGTAGTTGAATGTCTTTAGAAAGTAATGTAAAGTCTTTGAATCTGTATGCTGCCCTGCTCTGTTGAGTAGAGTTTGTAGTTCTAGTCTTGGACGGAACATTTTAAAGTCCAGATAAACACAATGAGCGTATGCTTGTATCTCATCAAACTCAGAAAGGTATTTACGCTCAGCGTCTTTCTTGGCTTGACCAACTTTCTTATGTGGTAGTACGTAATTGCTCCACTCATCACCACGACGATCGTACTGCATAAAGTGAATCAACTCGTGCATCAGAGTTTGAATAAAGCGATACTTAAATCTATCCCAAGATACCTTGGTGAATGGAAACTTATCAAATTCTAGTGTGTAGATTTGTAGGGTACACTGACGATCATCTGGGGAATATTCACCACCAATTGATGCGTAGGTTTCCCAGATCTTTGCCTTAGATGGTGCTTTTCTAAACTCTATTTTGGTACGCCACTTTTTAGTATAGTTGGCTAGACCTACGCTATCATTTTTATACTTGTCGAGATCTCGCCACACTTTTGATGGAATGAGTTTAGCTCTAAATGGCTGCTCATAGAAATTGAGCATTTCCATCCAATTGAAGTCTGCGGTTTCTAGGTAATTCATATCCCTAGAAAGTTCCATCCTTATCCTAATTGACCTTCTAAAAAGGTTAGAACTTTCCCCTGCTCCTCTAAGTTAGTATTCACAAACTCAGTAATATATGGCATCAACTCAAAATTAGACAATAGGTTATTATATTTAGTATTGCGACCCTTTAGGAATATCTCCGATTGGTCGGATCCACGATCCTTATACCTTTGCTCAAGCATTTCCTTGGGAACCTTTAGGAATATGACTTGTAGATCGGTATCGGGCAATCCCATGGAAAACTCTAGGAAGGACTGATTGAAGATACGATCGCCTTCAAATAAGATGTTTGAAGTAGTTTCCTTGACGAATGCTTGAGCCACTGGTTGAACAGCCATACTTAAACGATCTGTGCCAGCGAATGTTTCACCATCTTCGTACTTACCTAGGATATACAAATCCAATTCTGCACAGTAGAGTGCAGGTAGCATTTTCTTGGGCTCAACTCGCTCCCAAGTTTTACCTTCCATAAACTTACGGAATAAGGTAGTTTTACCTGTTCCTGGAGAACCACCAACTGCAATCAATTTTCTCATAAAAATTCCTCTAGTCCAATAAGTTGTCGCTGTTCGTCATCAAACATCCACTCAAGATTATCTAGTTTACCTGTATTGATAAAATACTTAAACTTTTCTTTATCTATACCACGCTTGTGATCTAGACGTAAATCAATAGTTTCTTCTCGGGATTGCCAAAGAACATCCCAGTCAATGCCATACCACCCATCGCCTTCAACTTTGATAATCTCTTCAGCTTGACGATCTAGGTAATACCCAAGGTATCTTCCGTGGTGTTCTCTAAAGATTTTCTTATAAGAACACAGACATGTTTCCATAGTGAAGTAATCTATAGACGATGCGAGTTCTGGAAATCTTCCTTTCGTCTCTGCAAGAATCTCCTTGGCTTGTGACTCAAGATTTGCATACTCCATTGCAGTGAGTTTTCTATCCACACTGTCTTCTTGTCCGAGGGCATAAAGTAATCCATTACGATGAGAGCGAGAGCCATCATAATCGTCCAGCATGAGAGAAGTAGGATCGATCCGAACACCAGCGGTATGCTTAAGATGCTGAAGATAAAACCAAGTACTGTAACGACCAAACTTATGAAGGCTAGACTTAACGCTCGACCACAAGTTATCAAAGTTGTCCTTCTCAGTGTTTCCATATAATGACTCTATCTTTTCTCGTTGAGTTTGATTGCCGATATACTTTTGATAAGATTCGAACATGGTTGGCAAATGTCCCTTGTTCCACTTTGTGTCAGTTTGATAACGCAGTCGCTTGTAGTTGGTAGTATTCCACTGAGTCATACGATCAACAGTTGCCAGTTCATAGTCGGGAAACTCGTTCATCAATACCCAAGCAGTTGGTAGATAGTATGTATTACCGTACAACCAGCACAACCAAAGTTTCTGCTCGTCATTATGCTCGTAACGATCGTTTATATAGTTAGTTGCCCATACTGCTGGGTCGCAGTCGTCATACTTCAACGACCACGCATACCAGCGTATGAACGCTTCCCTACGATTTTCAGGTAAGCGATAATCCATATTACTTAGCTTTAAATGCAGGCAATACATCAACGATAATATCAAGATTCATATACTTAATAGTATCATTTAAGTCTTGAACCCACTGGTTTCGTTCTTCGCTAGCAATTTCTTGCTTGGAAGTATAGTGAAGAATAATCGCTCCCTTTTTAGTTTTCTCTCGTTTCATTACACGACAAATATAACCAATAGGTTTTGCGTTTGCAGCTTCACCAACAGTGACGTGAACCACAGATATATCTTTACTACGATAAGTATCCCAAGAATAATTCACAAAGAATTTATCATCATATGTAATTAAATTATCCTGATATGTTAGCTCAGCTTGAGTCTTTTCAAAATCAGATAAGATTGATGTCAAAATACCATTTAGCTGTTGTTTGGATCCACAAGCATAATCAAAATTCATATAAACTAATTGTCTTGCTCGATCAACATGTGCTGATTTACTCAAGTCAATTTTCTCAGAAGCTAAAAAGTTAATAATATTACGTTTTAGATCACCCTTTGAATTATGAACACGAATTTCAAAAGATTCTCTATTCATATAAAGACCAAACTGTGTATATGTTCGTTCACGAATAGCTTCATCTGAACCAAATTCAGTTTCATTAATATAAACAACAGGAACTTCATTCCATCCAGGTGTCTTAGATGCTGCTTCAAGACGAGTGTTGCCATTAACAACTGTTTTCTTACCATCTTTACTAACAACAACGGCAATTGGTAAAAATGTTTCTCTAGCCAATTTTGGATTTTCTAAAAGACGCTGTTTAATTTTAGAAACAGTAGTATGATTTACCAATTCCTCACGCACCTGAAGTCGTTTGTAATTATAGACTTCTGTGGTTGGAATTATTATTTCTTTATAATAACCAGTTCGTTTCTCAATTCTATCTCCAGTGGCAGTAACAATGTCACGATTCTGATCAGCTTTAGCAGAATCAGCACTACCAAATTGAATACCATTACCTTTGCCACGCAAGTAATCAATGATGAGTTGTTTATCTTCAGTAGTTAAGATAGACTCATCTACTTTATGAGCATTATTTTTAAAATTGAAAAATTGCAACCCTAATTTAAATCCCTGATCCATTGCGAACCATTCAGCTGCTTTTGCTTTTGCTTCAGAACCAACAAATAATATTGATCGTTCTAGCATACCCTTTGAATATCTTTCCCAAAATTCTGGTGATTCACAGGAAGTTATATAAGTTAGTTTATCCTCATCATTAGGTGATTTAAAACCAATGTTTAGTTTTAAATTATCCACATCTCTATATACATATGTGAATGAGTTTGTCGCATCATAGATGTTCCTAGTATTTCCTAATAATAAATGTCCAGTCTCC
>JBBARF010000077.1:0-17214 GCA_040399925.1 Bacteriovoracaceae bacterium | reverse complement strand
CAGATAAAGGTCTGAGTTTCAGGAAGATTTTTTTCCTGAATGTAGGCACCGATTTTAAGCAGATCATCAACATAGACATTAAATTTGGGAACATAAACGCGCGCCCCCCCACTCTTACCGTGACCAACAAGATCAAAGACAGTCACAGCAACATTATTAAATGTTTTAAGCCAGTACTGAACCAGATCATCATGACGGCCAGAGTGCTCAAGTGCCCCATGGGTAATGAGAAAATGTAAACGAGGAGATCCCTTCTTCCAGTGGCGAATGAATAACGGAGACTCACCATCAGATGAAATGATGGTGTGATCATCGTGAGTTATTGGGGAGACGTGTTTGGCCACTTTAATTGTCTTGAACGTATTTTTCTATCGCTCTCTTTGCTTCATCGGTGAGTGCCTGGAATCTGAACGAAAATCCAGATTGACCTTCAAGCATTCTGACAATAACTCCAGAAGCGGTGAAATGATAATCCGAGTTTTCAGGATGAACGTTGATAGTAATTTTATCTCCGGCATTTCCATTAAAATGATCAAGAAGAACTTGCATTCCTCCAATGGAAATATCACGGCAAATCCCTTCAAATAACTTTTTATTATTCTGAATAAAGAGACGAGCGATAAATGGCTTACGGAGAGCCGTTCTCTTATCAGCTTCTTTAATTACTGGTGGTAATTCTTCAAAGATTTCCGTGTACTCGGGAAAATCAGCCAGAACTTTCCACTCTTTCATTCCCGTCGCAAAAATAAAAGTTTTTCCGTTTATACGGTTTTCTTTAAAGAGCTGTTTCAATTGTTTCACACTAAAAGGACCGTAATCAGTTGGAGCTCCACCACGATCATTACCAATACGAATATAAATGATTCTCTCGTCAGCATTAATTTCACTGAGATTGAAAGCTTTCGGAGCAGCTGCATGAACTGGTGCCGAAAACGCTGGGGTCTGAGGAAGTTCCTGATGTGCTGGAGCAGTTGATCCTTGAAGTTCTTCAACCTCTTTAATCTTCTTCCAATTCTCAAAACCTTTCTTCCAAACAAAGTCATCTGACTTAAGATCAGCATCGGCAACCATCTTAGTGATCACTTCCACCGCTACAGGTCCGTGACGATTACCTTTTTGAACGTAGTACCAGTTGTCTGCCATAGCTTCCTCAACCTATTGAAATAATTGTTAATAATATCTTACCTCAGACTTTTCCATAATAGAGAAGAGAGGCAAGTTTTGCCCCCCAAAAGCTAAAGTTTTCTAGCTTTGTCTCCGATAAGATGACTAGGAAATACTTTAAGGTGTAATTATGAAAATGTATTTGTCGGCTTTTCTCCCTCTTTTAATCCTTCTTGCCCTTGTGGGTTGTAGTAAAGAGCAGTTCGGGAGTGTCCCTCAATCTGAGTTGAGTTCGGTCGATGGGCTGAAAAGCTTTGAACAACTCTCTTGCTCTACCTTTACGCTGATCAAACCTAAAGTCGATATCCTTTACGTGGTCGATAACTCAACCTCTACTTATTATGTTGGTAACGATGTTAAGACAGCGATCGCTAATACTGTAAACTCTGTATCTTCTCAATTCGATTTCCGTATTATTGGAACTCCTTTAATTGAAACAGCTTCTGGTAATAACGACTATCAAGTTTTAACAAACTCCCAAGACTCACTTGGCTCAGCGGCCAGTCATAAGATTATCTCAGCTTCTGAATTTAATTTTTTTGCGACAACTGCCAATGGAGCTGAGAAAGGTTTGAGCCGCGTTCAAAGTTTCATCAACGCTCACATTAGTGATGGTCTCTTTCGGAAGCAAGCCTATACACTCATCGTATTAATGTCTAACGGTCGCGATACAGACATTGAAACAGATGCTGGTTTTGGAAATGGCGAAACAAATCAAAACGCGACCGTCTATAACTCTCGTAAGGCCGGTTTTGCTTCTATTAAATCGAGCCTTGCAGCTCAACAACTGCGCTTCATTTCTATAGCAGCACAAACAAATTGTAACTCAGGTTGGCTGGGATCGAAAAAATCATACATTCAAATGTCGAAAGATGTTTACGGTGTTTCTGGAGCAACAGATCAGGGTGGTCTTCAGTGGCCGGATAACTACGATCTTTGTGGAGGTTCGGTTTCAACGATCTTCGCTTCGGTTAACAACTCAATCAAACAAGTTGTTATCCCCCATCAATATCGATACGCACCGATCACTTTCGCTGAAAATAATGAAACCGTTTCAATTGGCGAAGTTCAGGTTTATAAGCAGACAGGGAATTCATCTCCAGTTCTGATGCCAAACACTGAATGGTCTTATGAGAATAGAAATCCAGCTCAAAACGTAAATACTCGTGAGCTACCGTCGGCCGGTGAACCAGTTTATGGAAGTCATTTTGTTCGTTTCGTGAATCTTCTGGTGTATCCGGACTGTGTGATTGTGAAGTCTAAATCTCGTACCGAGTATTTTAACTATATTGTTCTTCCTAAA
Source organism: Bacteriovoracaceae bacterium (assembly GCA_040399925.1). Classification (GTDB taxonomy): domain Bacteria; phylum Bdellovibrionota; class Bacteriovoracia; order Bacteriovoracales; family Bacteriovoracaceae; genus Peredibacter. Next base: position 14,747 of record JBBARF010000077.1, on the reverse strand, counting down.
GAACCTAAGCCAGAAACAATAGTTGTTCGTGTTAACGGATCACCTATTGCTCAGAGTTCTTCGAATGGATGGACCTATGTCGGAAGTAAGCTGAATCAGAATATTAAAGCGGCTTATCCCAACCCTGGTGATGAAACTCCGGCCGTGAATAAATCAGGCTTTATGATCCAGTTAAACGGATCAGCGAATTACTATAAGTCTGGTGATAGCGTTGAGGTTTACTACTTACCTGCAGGTATCTAACCTGCAGTTGCCTTCTCAGCATTTGATTTCTTAACTGCATTCATAAAGCGGACTACTGGATACATTTTCTGAATTTTGGGAAAGTCAGCCTCGACGAGGATTTTCCCGTTTTGCATGATCGCTTCTCCGAAAAATCCCACATTCTTACCATCATCAACATTGTCAGCACTCACAGAAATATTCTTCGCTTTGAGTTCGGCCATGATCTCAGTCAGGTCAAAGTACTTGGTGAACTTAGGAGCGATGTCATCAACGATTTTGAGATTGGGTATGTCTGAAACGTGTCCTGCACCCTTCTCCACCATCTTCGCAAGAAGCATCTCACATTTATCAAAGATTTTGAGTTTCTTATTATCCTGCATGTGTTTTTCAGTATTGTAGAAAATAAAGATCTGACGAATGATCTCGATATTTTTTAAGAGCAAAAGATTCGGCATTTTATCTTCGTCTTCTTTGATATCCATCCATCCAAGCTGCACCAAGAGATTCACCACGAATTCTGTTTTAACTTCCATGATCTGGTAAGTATCAGATGCGTACAAATTCAATGTCCGGCGATTAACCGCCAGCGCCTGACCTTTGACTTCTCCGTGGGCCTTAAAGATGAGAAATATTGTTCCCAGAACTTTCATTACTTCTAATGGCTTGATGAATTCATATTCACCGGCCTTCGTTCCGTAAGCTACGGACTGGTTATCTTCGAGTTCTTTAATTCTGTTGTTACCTTTACGAAGTCGAGCAACAAGAGTGTTGATGATTGTTTTAAACCATGGGTTCAGGGACTGCATGGTTTTACCGAAAGCAACGAATGAAACCTCGATCACTTCTGCAGGAGTTATTGCAGCGGCTGAAGCTGAACGTTTGCGACCTGATCCATCCTCGTCAAAATAGGCCATCTCCCCGATCACTTCTCCGGCACGGAGAACACCTAGTTCGATAAAGCCCTTACCTTTCGGTTTATAAAGTCTGATTTGACCTTTTTGGATAATAAAAAGAGAGACAGCATTATCTCCATCGTTAAAGAGGAGATCACCTGGCTTAAGGGCCTTAATTCCAGATTTTCCAGCTGTCTCAGTTGTCATTATTTAATTCTCTCAATAATTAAGCTTAGGCCCTCTCCGCCACCAATACAAATAGCAGCACAGCCATACTTAGCTTTTTTCTTTTTCATCGCATTCATAAGAGTCACAACAATGCGGGTACCAGAAGCACCAATCGGGTGACCAAGAGCAACCGCTCCACCAAAAACATTTGTTTTCTCATGAGGAATTTTAAGTTCTTTCATCACGGCCATAGGAACAGCAGCAAAGGCTTCGTTGATTTCAAAGAGATCAATTTTATCAATCGTGAGATTTGCTTTCTTCAGAGCTTTATTGATGGCTTCAACCGGAGCTGTCGTAAACCATGTAGGATTTTGAGCATTTGAAGCGTAAGAGAGGATTTTAAATTCGGCTTGAGATGCAAAAGCATCTCCACCTAAAACAACAGCGGCAGCTCCATCATTAATAGTAGATGCATTGGCCGCTGTGATAGTTCCATCTTTTTCAAAAGCAGGCTTAAGAGCAGGCATCTTTTCAAAATTAGCTTTAAACGGACCTTCATCTTCCGTGATATCAGTTGTTCCCCCTTTGGCCGGAACTTTAACTGCAACGATTTCGTCTTTAAATGTGCCGTCTTTTGAAGAAGCTTGAGCACGCTTAAAAGATTCAACAGCAAATGCATCTTGCTCTTCACGGCTCATATTAAATTTTTTCGCGCACTCTTCAGCGCAATTTCCCATCGGACGATTAGAGTACACATCCCAGAGACCATCCCACTGCATAGAATCTTTCATCTCAGTTGGACCAAATTTATAACCACTGCGAGAGTTCATCATGAGATGGGGAGCTAGTGACATATTCTCCATACCACCAGCAACGACCAATTGGTTATCACCAGTCATAATAGAACGTGCTCCAAGAATGATTGATTGAAGACCAGAGCCACAAACTTTTCCCACAGTTGTTGCTGGAACGCTTTCCGGAAGACCCGCGAAAATGAGGGCCTGGCGTGCAGGTGCCTGTCCAACTCCTGAAGTCACAACATTTCCCATAAACACTTCATCTACTTTTGATTTTTCAACATTGGCTTTTTGAAGAGCGCCTTCAATGGCAGCAGCTCCCAATTTTGTAGCAGGAAACTGTGAAAGAGTTCCCATGAAACTGCCAATCGGAGTGCGCGCACCACTAAGAATATAAACGGCCATATAATGATCCTTTTCTGAATGAGAGATTGTCTTTCTTCTCCAAATATTTTAATGAAGGGACTGATAAATTACTACTAAAAATCCTTTGATATAAGGCAGGTCGTCATGCTGGCCAGAAAAAAATCTTCTCAGAACGGTAAAATCATCCCACTCGATTGGTCTGAGGGAGCAGCAAGACTTCTTAATGATGGCTTTAAAGCCGAATGCACGCAAAAAGGTCGGTATTTCGACGTTTACGGCCAGTTTTTTTCCGAAGAAATTCTCGTGATCGTTTCCTACCTTTCTGAAAAAGACGAGTATCTCGCCCCTATCACCCTCTTTTTAAGCTGCGAACCTGACCAAATGGCCACCCCTGAGAAGGTTAAAGAAACTCAGAAAAACTTTATCGACCTCATTGGTCTGTTCTTTGATGAGATCATCGCTGATGAATCTTGGGATGGATTTGAACCAAACTGGCAGGAAGTCAGTCACAAAAATGAAAACTACTTTTACAAGATTACTCGCGAAAATATCAATGCATCTCTGGAAGCAGATAAGCTTTTGGGTGAAGACTTCGAAGATGTTGAGTATGAATTAGATGATGAAGTTGATTTAGTAGAAGACGACGACGACGATACAGTTCATTAAAAACAAATAAAAAAGGCTCCTTTCGGAGCCTTTTTTTTTAATCATTCATCTTCGTAGCGTATGCTTGATGAGATACTTTCGATAGCGATGTCGTCATCACCATCATCATCATCCGCCGCATTTTCAAACTCATCTTCTTCAAAATCAAATTCTGAAGTGATGTTAAGTTCATTAAGAACTTTATAGAACTCTTTATCGTCTGAGAGATCAGAGAGGAGAGCTTCAATATACTTAACCGGGTATTTCGAAATAAGTTCTTCGATATATTCCTGCAGTTTTCCTTCTTTAAGGATATCGCGTTTCTTCTGAACTACTTTCCAGTTACGGAGGTAGTGAAGGCGGCAATAACTCTGAGTTGTGCGGATGTTGTCACACCCTTTTTCAATACACTCATCGTTTTTAGCATCAATAAAGAAATCCATAGTTCCGATAGCTTCAGTGATGTCTTTCCAGTTGAAATGCTCACGAAGTTCAGCAATCTCGTCAGCAATTTTGCCTTCAAGGTCAGCAAGCACTTGGTTCTCATATTTTTTTGATTTCTTCGGCTCAAATACTTCAATCCGTCCGTCTTCAGATTCGTAAGCTTTCTTTCCCGATTTTTTGGGAGCTGCTTTAGATTTCTTGTAATCCTCTTCGAACTCATCAAAATCATCGTCTTCCTGACGCTTAGGTTTAGCTTCTACGCCTTCCTCTTCGTCTTCAAAAACTTCATCCCCAACATCCTCATCATCACCGTCTTCGTCTTCATCATCGTCGAATTTTTTAGTTTTCTTCTTAGATGTGTCTTTATCAGATTTAGATTTTGCTTTAAGGGCTTCTTTATCAGCTTTTTCTTTAGCTTTAAGAGCTTCTTTTTGCTTTTTCTCGGCTTCTTTATTTTTTACTTTATCTTTAGCAGCAGCAGCTTTTTCTTTGGCTTCAAGTGCTTTTGCTTTTTCTTTATCTTTAGCCGCTTGAGCTTTTTCTTTCGCAGCCTGAGCAGCGAGAGCTTTTTTCTCTTTAGCTTCTTTCTCTTTAGCTTTCTTCAATTGATCCTTTGAAAGACCCTTGGCCACTTTGCCAACGAATTTAGCAGCAGATTTAAGAAGGGAAGGCTTGTTGGTTTTCTTTTCAACTTTTTTAGCTGAAGCAGCCACTTTTTTAGCTGGAGCTTTTTTGGCCATGGTTTTTTCTTTTGAAGATGCAGCTTTTTTGACCGCAGTTTTAGCAACTGGTTTCTTGGCTGTGATCTTAGCAGCAGGCTTTTTTTTCGCCATGATAATCTCCTCAAAATAATAACTGACAGTACAGGGCGCGTTTAAAACAAATTTAATGGACACACTAGCAGATGGGGCATCCATTGACGAGACAAATTAGTGGGCGGCCTTAATTTCGGCTGAAGCAATAACCATACGTTGGACCTCAGATGTTCCTTCGTAGATTTCCGTGATTTTGGCATCCCGGAAGTAGCGTTCGACCGGGTATTCCTTAGTGTATCCATTCCCACCGCAAAGCTGGATGGCTTTAGTTGTGATCCACATAGCTGATTCTGAAGCAAAAAGCTTCGCTTGGGCTGATTCTTTAGAATAAGGCTGCTCTGCATCCTTAAGAGCTGAGGCATGGTAAATGAGAAGTCTTGAAGCTCCTATTTTTGTACTCATGTCGGCCAGCATAAACTGAACTCCCTGAAGATCAGAAAGTGGATTCCCGAATTGAATACGTTGTTTTGTATAACGAATAGCGTAATCAAAGGCACCTTGAGCAATCCCTAAGGCCTGAGAAGCAATCCCGATTCTCCCACCATCCAAAGTTGCCATGGCCACACGGAACCCTTTTTCAAGATCTCCCAAAAGAGCATCTTTTGGAACTTTTACTTTATCAAAAGCCAGCTGGGCCGTTGAAGAACCTTTTATTCCAAGTTTGTCTTCAATCTTGATGATCGAAAATCCTGGAGTTGATGTTTCAACGATGAAAGCAGAAATCCCTTTATAGTCAGGAGTCTTTTTAGTTTTCGCAAATACGATACAGACACCAGCTTCTTTACCGTTAGTGATCCAGTTTTTTACACCGTTAATTTCCCAGTGATCACCTTTGTCTTCAGCAAATGTTGTGAGAGAACCGGCATCTGATCCTGCATTTGGTTCAGACAAACAGAAGCATCCAATCCATTCTCCCGACGCCATTTTAGGAAGATATTTTTTCTTCTGAGCATCAGTTCCGAAATTTAAAATCGGCCAGATCCCAAGAGATGTATGAGCAGAAATAAGAACACCGGTAGAAGCGCAGTTGCGGGAAATTTCTTCAACAATCAGAGAGTAAGACATGTAATCCATGCCTGCCCCTCCATACTCTTCAGGTACATAAGATCCAAGAAATCCATTCTCAGAAAGTTTTGAGATCAATTCTTTAGGAATGTGACCTTCGTGATCAATTTTCATCGCAATCGGACCCACTTCTGAATCAGAAAACTTCTTAACCATGTCACGAATTTCTTTATATTTTTCATCTAAGATCATATGATTTTTCCTTTGAAGTTTGCTTTTCTTTTTTCAATGAAGGCACTTGTTCCTTCAACCATATCTTCGGTCTGGAAAATATTTCCAAACGCTTTTCGCTCGGAAGCCAAGCCTTGTCCCATGACTATTTTTGCCTGATAAATAGCGACCGAAGAATTTTTAGTCGTATTTTTAAACCAATCTTGGGCTTCCGCTAGAAGCTGAGCTTTATCGGCGTAAACTTCAAGCGCAATTCCCAGAGTTTTAGCTTCATCACTTAAAACATTGCGACCTGAGAACATGACCTCTTTAGCACGTCTTTCTCCTACAATCTTCATTAGACGCTGAGTTCCGCCAAAACCTGGGATAAGACCCAGCTTAACTTCAGGCAAACCAAAAACAGCGTTTTTCGTGGCAAAAATAAAATCACAGCTCATCGCCATTTCAAATCCACCACCAAGCGCAAAACCATTTACACAAGCAATCGTAGGATAGGGAAGTGCCTCAAAACCAAGAGTCACTAACTGGCCAAGTTCAGAGAAAGCACTCGCCTCGCCTGTTTCCATCGGTTTCATTTCCGCGATATCTGCTCCGGCAATAAAGGCCTTCTCACCTTCGCCTGTGACGATTAATCCTTTCAGATCAGCATTTTTCAGCTCGGTTAGGGCTCCTTTAAGTTCACGCAAGACCTGAATGTTCAAAGCATTGAGTTTATCCGGACGATTAATAATGAGTGTTCCCACTCCATCATTATGATTAAAACTTAGAGTTTCAAAATTACTTATCATAAGAGAAGAATCCTTTGCCATTTTTGCGACCGTATCTTCCGGCAGCGACATACTGTTTAAGGAGTGGACATGGACGGTACTTGGTATCAGCTAGACCATCGTGAAGAACATTCATGATCGCGAGGCATGTATCCAGACCGATAAAATCCGCAAGTTCCAGAGGACCCATCGGTTGATTGGTTCCAAGCTTCATCGCCGTATCAATATCTTTGGCTGTCGCTACACCTTCATAGAGAGCGTAGACGGCTTCATTAATCATCGGCATGAGAATGCGGTTTACTGCAAATCCCGGATAATCCTGAGCGCGAACAAATGTTTTACCCATTTTTTCAGAAACAGCAGCGACTGTATTAAAAGTCTCATCACTTGTTTCAAGCCCTCTGATGCCTTCTACGAGTTTCATCACAGGAACGGGATTCATAAAGTGCATCCCGGCCACCAGATGAGCACGCTTAGTCTGGGCCGCTATTTCAGTAATAGAGATAGAAGAGGTATTTGAAGCAAGAATGGCATCAGGCTTCACCACCTCATCAAGCTTTTTGAAAATGTCGAACTTAAGTTCTTTCTTCTCGGTAGCCGCTTCCACCACCAAATCACAATTTTTGAGATCTGAAATTTCGCTAGTAGCTTTTATTTTTCCAAAGAAATTTTTGGCATCATCAGCACTCCACTTTCCTTTTTCAACGCCTTTGTCCAACTGCGTCTTAATAAAATTATGTCCGAAATCGAGAGAATTTTTAAAAGCATCGAAAAGAATAACTGAAAATCCGGTCTGGGCCGCAACCTGTGCAATCCCTCTTCCCATCTGTCCAGAACCAACGATTCCAATAGTTTGAATGTTTTTCATGAGAAAAATCCCTTGTACAAAATAAGAAATGAGCGGTGGAAAAGGTACCCCATACCTCGGCTTTTGCCAAAAGGTATGCAGACCATTTTAGAGAAAGTCTTGCCATGAGTGTGTATTATGGTTTATAACATCGCAATATTTTTAGTAGAACGATCCTTAGGAGAATAACTGTGGCTAATCACAAATCGTCAGTAAAAAGAGCAAAACAAGAAAAAACTCGTCGTATGACTAATAAAGTTAAGACAGCTAAAGCTCGTACAGCTGTTAAAGCTCTTCGTGAAGCAGTTGCTAAAGGCGACAAAGCTACAGCTAAGACGCTTCTTTCTAAAACTCAATCTCTTCTCGCAAAATTGGCAAAATCGCCAGCGATGAAGAAACAAACAGCTTCACGTAAGACTTCACGTCTCACTAAGCTTGTTGCTACAATCGCAAAATAATATTTGCCTTAAGCACTTGATTTAAACAAAATTGAGCCCAAAGTATGAATAGTACTTTGGGCTTTTTTTATTACACGGAGTCATAGATGAAATCATCTCTTGCTGTTCTTATCTTCTCATTCTTTCTCGTGTCATGCGGTCTCCAGTCAATTCCAACTGCAAACAATGCAGTTGAAGGTGCATGGGCCGAAGTGATGAACCAATACAAAACACGTTCAGATAAAATCCCTCAGTTAGTTGAGGTTGTTAAAGGTGCTGCTAATTACGAAAAATCAACTCTTGAGGCCGTAATCAATGCTCGTGCAAAAGCGACTTCTGTTCAGGTTGATGCAAAAAACCTGAATCCTGAAACACTTAAGAAATTCCAGGAAGCTCAGGGTGAACTAGGACAGGCACTTGGTCGTTTGATGGTTGTTTCAGAAAGATACCCAGAGCTTAAGGCGAATCAAAACTTTCTTGGTCTTCAGGCGCAGATTGAAGGTGTAGAAAATAGAATCAACATTGCTCGCCGCCGCTATATAGAAACAGTTCAGGAATTTAATAACCTGATCACTGTATTCCCTACAAGTTTGACCAATTCATTGGTTCATCACTTAGATAAAAAGCCTCAGTTCACAGCAACTGAAGCAGAACAGAAAACTCCAGAAGTTAAATTCTAGTGCGCTTCGTTCTCAGTTTAGTTTTTCTACTCTCATTACCTGTATGGGGAGCTGGAGAGATCCAGATCCCCGCACTTAGTTCTCCTGTTATGGACCAAGCAGGATTTTTAAACGAAAATGAAAGAGCTGATCTTTCGGCCTTAGCTTACGAAATCCACACTCATCAGGGTCCACAAATAACAATCCTCACTGTGCCTGATCTTCAGGATTACACGATTGAGGATTTTTCTATTCGTGTGGGCGAGAAGTGGAAGCTTGGTAGTAAAGAGAACGATAATGGTCTTTTGATATTGATTGCTAAGACTGAAAGAAAGATGCGGATTGAAGTAGGAAACGGAATTGAAGGCGAAATCACCGATTTCGAGGCCAATCAATATATCCGTCAGGTACTAACGCCAAAATTTCAGCAAGGTGATTTCCACGGTGGTCTTCGTATTGTCATGGAAGATGTTGCTAAAAAATTCAATATAACTTTCACGCCTGCCGGAAATAAATTCGTCAGACGTTCTCAGGTTTCAAATGGTGTTCCGATTAAAATTCCTTTTCCTGTTATCATTATTCTCGTTGCTCTGCTGATTGGACAATTTTTGATTAAGAAGCCAGCGATCCGTGGAGTTGTGACCGGTGGAGGATTAGCAGGAATTGGTGGGATGATGTTTTCTCTCGCTGCGATTGGACCGATCATTATTCTTTTTATTGTTGGACTCCTGATAGGGGTCATTGGTCTGCATAATATTCTTCTAGCTCTCGCCGCTGGCAGTGGTAGTCGATATCATGGAGGCGGTGGTTTTGGGGGCGGAGGCTCAGGTGGAGGCGGTTGGAGTGGCGGCGGTGGCGGCTTTTCTGGCGGCGGTTCTTCTGGGAGTTGGTAATGAGAAATATTTTAATTCAAGACGATGTTCAATTAGTTCAAGATCGGCTGAAAAAGTTTGAAAATACAACAGGCTGCGAGCTTCTGTTAGTTGTAGCCGCGTCTTCTGATCCCTATCCAGCTGCTCCCGTGCGTTTTGGTTTAGTCGCTGCCTTTATCATTTCGTTCGTATTCAGCCTTTATTTCGAATTTCATCATGCGTGGATCTGGCCTGTGAGTTTTTTTCTCACCGCTCTTCTTATGACTTGGGTGGGACATTTTAGCTGGATCAAGAGACTTGCTTTAAGTGACTGGGAAATTGATAGAGAGACAAAAGAAAAATCTATTGAATGTTTCCATACACTCGGAACATCAAAAGTTTCTCATAAGATCACCGCCATGATTATGGTTTCAGTCCTTGAGAAAAGAATTCATGTTTTAGTTGATGAAGAACTTAAGCAAAAAATCAATCAGGCCGATCTTGATGTTCTGGTTGAGTTAATGAAAAAGAATTTCAAAGAGGGCAACATGGCCCTGGGCTTCGTCCAGAGCATTAATTCTCTGGAAGAAAAGCTTATGAAGGCCTATTCAGGAAAAGTCAGTTCGACTCAGTCTTCGGAATTATCAGATACCATCCACTTTATATCCTAAAGTGGATGACTTTGATGTTCTTTAACCAGTGTTTCCACGACTGCAGGATCTGAGAGTGTCGAAATATCTCCCAGTCCTGTGTATTCAGCTGATGCAATTTTTCTCAAAATTCGTCTCATCACTTTTCCAGATCTAGTTTTAGGCAGACCCTTCGTTATGTGAATAACATCAGGTGAAGCAAATTTTCCAATATCTTTTCTGACCACTTCCTTAATGCTGTCCAAGAGTTCTTTTGAAGAATCAAAACCAGGATTCAAAATTACATAAGCGTAAATTCCAACACCTTTAATATCATGAGGCATCCCCACAACAGCGGCTTCAGCCACTGCATCATGAAGCATGAGAGCTCCCTCAATTTCGGCCGTTCCTAAACGGTGGCCTGAAACGTTGAGAACATCATCAATACGTCCGGTAATCCAATAATAACCATTCTCGTCTCTGCGACAACCGTCGCCGGTAAAATAAAGACCCTTGTACTGGGTGAAGTATGTTTCAATAAATCGTTTATGATCTTTATAAATTGTTCGTGCTTGTCCGGGCCAAGAAGTACGAATGCAAAGTGCACCCTCGACTGAATTGCCTTTTATTTCATGTCCGTTCTCTGGGTTGACGATAACAGGATCAACTCCAAAGAAAGGAAGAGTCGCAGACCCTGGTTTAGTGGGAGTGACCCCAGGAATGGGAGAAATAAGCACACCACCAGTTTCAGTTTGCCACCAAGTATCCACAATATCACAGCGTCCCTCACCAACAACATCGTGGTACCATTTCCATACTTCTGGATTAATTGGCTCACCTACTGTTCCTAGCATTCTTAGTGATGAAAGATCATACTTACGAATAATTTCTTCACCGTAAGGAACTAAACTCCGAAGCGCCGTTGGGGCTGTATAGAAGAACGTCACCTTGAGATCCTGAACAATTTTCCAGTATCTTCCAGCATCAGGATAGGTCGGAACTGATTCAAATAAGACGGAGGTTGCTCCATTTGAAAGAGGGCCATAAACAACATACGAATGCCCTGTAACCCAGCCAATATCCGCAGTACAAAAGAAAATATCTTTATCGTGATAATCAAAAATATATTTAAATGTTTGGTTAACATAAGTGAGATAGCCCCCCGTAGTATGCAGAATGCCTTTGGGTTTTCCTGTCGATCCTGAAGTATAAAGAATAAACAGGGGGTCTTCAGCATTCATAATTTCGCATTCTGCGATGGGAGAATGTCTTTTTATCTCTTCTTCGTAAACCAGATCGCGACCACTCACCATTGGAACTTTACTCTCAGTACGATGAATGACTAATACTTTCTCCACACAGCTGACACCATTCAAGGCTTCATCAGTAATGGCCTTAAGAGGAATTTTTTTACCGCCACGAAGTCCTTCATTGGCAGTGATCACAACTTTACATTCTGCATCCAGCACTCTGCCTTTGAGGGCCTCAGCACTAAATCCTCCAAACACAACAGAATGAACAGCACCAATGCGAGCACAGGCAAGTACCGAGTAGACAAGTTCAGGTACCATGGGCAGATAAATACAAACGCGATCACCTTTTTTAACTCCCAATGTCCTTAGGAAATTCGCCATACGGCAAACATGATCATGCAATTCCTGATAAGTAATATTTTGATACTGACCAGGTTCATCCTTGGCCCAAATGATGGCATTTTTTTTTCCATTTTTTTCAAGATGACGATCAATGCAACTATGATTGGTATTGAGTTTTCCGTCTTCAAACCAAGTGATGTTTACATCAGTGAAATTTCCCTCAAGACCTTTTGTGGGAAACTTGGTCCAGGCAATACTTTTTGTTGCTTCAAGCCAAAAGGCTTGAGACTGGCTTAAGGATTTTTCGTAGAGCTCGTCATAGGCGCTAAGCCCTTCAAGATATGAGATTTCTTGTATCTTCGGCTTCACTGGGTAGAGAGGATTTGTCATAGCACTTTCCTTGTTTTGAGTCTTATTCTGTCACCAGCTCCGCTTCTTTTCCAGATTAGAGTGTGCTAAAATATTCACGATGCAATATTTCAACATCCAGGTTGCTTCTCAATTATCCGGCGTTGCCTCAGCGACCATCAGAGCGTGGGAAAAACGCTATAATGCTGTCATTCCAGAACGCGCGGAAAATAAGCACCGTCTTTACTCAGAAACGGATATTGAAAAACTCGCCTTATTGTTTAAACTAACTGAGTTTGGACAAAGTATTGGCAAGATTGCTCATCTGGATATTGAAGAACTAAAAAACATCTACACCACACTCTTGCATCGGCCCTATGACGAAAAGAATCTCGTCACACCTCACCATGCCCAGGTAGATTATGATAAAGTTCTCGCTAGTTTTTATCTCGCCCTCAGCGCTTACAAACTGGACATTATTTCTCACGAGCTTGAGAAGGCCATCAATCTGGTTAGCCCGCGTGATTTATGTCTTAATATTCTTGTACCACTTTTCTATGAAATCGGTCTTCGCGTAGAAAGTAAAGAACTCTCCATCTCTCAGGAGCATGCACTGAGTGCTCTCGTTTCTTTTTACGTCGGATCAAAGATCGGTCAGTATTATCAAAAGACCATCGATTCCCAAAAACTGATTCTTATCTCAACTCCTGAAGGAGAATTGCATGAGATTGGAATTCTGGGTGCTTCACTTCTTTGCGTTCATTACGGAATCCGTTTTATTTATCTTGGGGTAAATATGCCAGCCGATGCTTTAGCTGAAACGGCCAACGCTCTTCACTCGAACGCAATTCTTCTAGGTTTAACCCGAGGTCGTGAACTTGCCTTAAATAGAAATTTTGATGATTACTTATCTGATCTTCAAAGATTAGTAGTGAACAAAACGGACATCTGGATTGGCGGAAATATAAAATTTTTAAACCGCGCAGAAGCCGAGAAGAAGAACGTTGCTCTCTTCCCAACACTCCACGCGTTCGATGAATTCTTAGATAACTTTCAAAGCTATTCGCACTTGTAAGCCGTTCCATAAACAGTCATGCTATTACCATTCGGAACTTCTTGATTAACATGTAGACCCGTAGCATTCATCTTGGCCGCTTGGTTAAGGGCGTCGTTTAAGGCCAGCTCTTTACTTCCAATCTTATTCACTCCCACAACTTTACCAACTACGTTGCAGTTTGAAGGTTTGTTCACGAAGACCTCAAGCTCTTTAGCTTCTTTTGAGAGTTCGCTAGACGGTTTCGAGGCACAGGCAACAGATAGCGCGATCAAAATTAGATATTTCATTAGTGGCTCCCTTTGATGAATTTGCGTTATAATATACCTATAGACTAAGGATCGGGCCATAAAAGCATTGTTGATATTTTTGCTCTGCTATTCTTGCACCAGGTACTCGCCTCTTACAAAAGATGCGATGGGCCTGCACATCGAAGATGTTCAAATGAACATCCCTCATAGTAATGAAATTAAGTGGCTTGTCGGTAAAAATAAGGAAGTCGAACTCACTCAGAGTGTGGTGTTCGTGATTGAAATGCCTAAACTCAAGAAAGATGATCTTCATTATCTCATCGAGCACAAAGGCATCAATGCTTGGATCGTGCGTCTGATTGCTCAAAAGCGCGGCTATGGTGAACAAGATCTTGGTTCACTCTACGCTCCCTTTAGATCCAGAAGAACCATTCGGGGTATGGAAGGTAAAGGCGCTCCAGGAAGCATCACGATGAAAATTTTCTATGCAGCTTCGTACCCATCGGAAAGATTCCGCGCCTTTATATGTCCTGCTTTTAATCATGATAAAAAAATCAGTTCTATCAATGCCGAAGGTTCTAACGATTCATTTGAAATCTCAGTGGGACAAGCTGTACCTTATCAAGAAAGAAGTCAGCTGATTGATTTGAATCCGAGTGCTTTCAATGGCGGAAACCTACTCGCCGGAAGATACTACATTGAGATTGCGCCTTACGATCATGAGAAAAAAATGATCCATGCGGCTTTTAAACGGATTCCAAAATATATCGAAATTTCTCAGGAAGAAAGTATAGCGATGAAAAGTTGTGTCGGTCAGCATCCTGAAATGCAATAGCCTGACCATGATAAGGAGAAGCGAACTCCTCCTTATCAAACGATTTAGATTTTAAAAACTACCAAACATTTCCTCTAACCTGAGCACAACGAGCACCGTAAATATTACGACGACGGATTTCATAGTTACAGTTACGAAGTCCATCACGACACATTCCTGAGCGGTAATCGGCCTGTGCATAAAAACGCTGAATGACTCTATTATAACGATCTACCATCACGACCTGACAGCTTGCATAGCGCTGAGCAAATGCAGGAAGAGCAGAAAGTGTGAGGGCGATAGCGAGAATAATCTTGTTCATATTGAACCTCCATTAAAAGTAATTTCTCATTTAGTAGACGATCCAATTCCTGTTTCTTCAACATAAAAAATATTACAGGGATTTGGCTTTTTTAGGGTCATATTGGCCCTGCAAAAAACCGCTTTGCTGAGGTCGTAAATTGTCATTTTGTTTTGAAAAAGATTGCCCCCATAGAGACGCAATATCAATCAGATACGATGGCAAAACAAAGCTCTGAGTCAGGCAAAAAAATCACTCATCAATTCTTCGTTCTCTTTCTTGCTAATCTCTTTTAAAGAGCTTAATAAATATGAAAATTTACCTATAGATAGAGATTAAATGAAAAAAGAATTCGCTACGAATGCCTTCGCCATTCTTCAGAAGCTGGGACAGTCCCTGATGATTCCAGTTTCAGTTTTACCGGCAGCAGGATTATTGGTAGCTCTTGGAAGATTGCTTCAAGGTTACGATCAGGTTGCGGCGGTCAAGGTTATCGGCGATATTTGTTACGGTGGTGGTATCGCCATTTTTGAACAGCTCCCTACTCTATTCGCCGTAGGTGTGGCGATTGGGTTTAGCGGTGGTGCTGCGGTAACGGGTCTGGC
>JBBARF010000076.1:0-17258 GCA_040399925.1 Bacteriovoracaceae bacterium | reverse complement strand
CATTGCTTCTTTTGTCGGTGGTGAAGGTGTAAAGGTATGAGTTTGATGGTCGTTATCATGATCACCATCGTCAACTTCATCCATTTCTGACTCGATAAAGTCCTGTGCTCTTGGATCACCTGCGTCCATCAGACCTGACGCAAGTTTTGTCATAAGATGAATGATGAGGCGTTTTTCTTTTTTCTTAAATGAAGAACCGTTCAAGAACTCTTTGAGACGCGTGAGATTCTGAAATCTCAATTCACAAAACTCTTCGACGATGGGATTAGTTTCTCGCGCCATACGTGCCTGAAGGGAATTGAGTTCCTCTTCAAGTCTCTTTAGCTTCAGTTCATCGTTTTCAATTTGTTTTAATTTCTTATCAAACTCGAGCTTTCGACGACTTTGAGAATTATTCTGAATCAATAATTTTGACATTTATGGCCGACATTCCTTTAGGACCTTCACTTAATTTGAACTCGACATGATCTTTATCCGTCGGTGTAGCTTCGACACAGGCGGTTTTATGGAAGAAGAGATCATCCATTTCATCGTCCGGCTGAATGAATCCAAAACCTTTTTCGATATCAAAGAATTTAACTACACCGTAAAAAACTTGCTCTTGATCAATCTGGTTCTTACGAATGACTTCTTTGATTTGTTTTTCATCCCACACAAGTTCATGAATGGTGATTACTTTTTCGCCCTTGTGAATTCGTTCGAGTTGGGCGATTACGGACTGCTCTGACTGATGATCAACCAGCATATCCTTACGGTTGCGGTTCTTGGTTTTTGTCATGTCGTATTTTACTAACTGAACTCTGATTTTATTCATCATGATACCTCTAAGCTAAAAATTCTATTCCACCTGTAATCGCTGCGATCTGAGCATCCACACAAATGGCGGGTGTTGCTTTAGGACTGTCAGGGTAGACTTCAGTGGTTGTGACATATTTGGCATCAGAAAATCCTCCACACAGGAAGAGCTTTCTTTTGTCGTAGTTTATAACCCCTTCCTGCTCAAGCGGAACGCCAATTATTTTTCCCTCAGAATCCGGAGGAGTGATGTGAGTAACTTTTCTCACCTTCTCAATAATGGCTTTCTGAAATTCAGGCTGTGGGGATCTTGTATCACCCACAAGATAGAAACCATCAGGGATTTCTGAGAATTCTTCTTCTTTCCCATCTCTTTGAGATTTGGCAGGTCTGAAGATGGTATTGTCTGTGTCCGTCGTTTCATGCAGATCAAAGTGAGCGTAGATGTCTGCACCCAAAGAATTAATTGCTTTCAGAAAGTTGCTGCACTCTTCGGCCGGGCTGTTTTCATGAAAAGATCGATTAGGATCAAGGGCAAGGGGATTCCAACGATTGATGGTTTCATAACCCCAAGCACTGATACAGGGAAAACAAACGATATTAAATTTAGCTGTGAATTTTCCCGCAGCGATTTCCATAAAACCCAAAGCTCCATGAACTCCGCTAGTTTCATATCCATGAACGCCGCCAGTAATCAAAATTGTTTTTTTATTTTTATCAAAGTTGCGAGTCTTGATGAAATAGAGTGGGTAGCGAGTAGGGTTGTAGGAAAGTGTTCCATAATGGACAACATCATACACATTTTGGAGGTGTTGAATCTTTGAAACAACTTCTTCGATGTATGAACGTTTAATAGTTTGTTCTTTGAACCAGTTTTCTTTTTCTGCTTGACCCCAAGGGATAAGCTTTGCTGTCGTTTCCATAAACACTTCCTTATAACCTATCATTATCACGCTAGTGTTTGTCCGACAATTGCTATGCTTGGGTTTAAGAAATCAAAAAAATCCTTTTGCCCTCCTGGTGAAGAGTTTAAAAACGATTGTATGATCTCCCTGATCAGTTCGCCGTGATCGGGAGGATTTTAATTTTCAGTTAATGATGGAATTCAGAAAAATTTTTTCTGGACATGGGTCAGCTAAGGGATGAGTTTGTTGAAGTGGTCAGTCATTAAGTAGCTAGAATAACAAGATGGCTTGTGTCCGAGCTTTAGAAATCGTTTGGTATGACCGTTAAGCAGATATGGTTTCTAAGGCCCCAAAAGTAGCTCTATTATTAGTCGCTAGTATGCTCAATTTTGCATGGGCCGAAGAAGCCTGTCTAGATCTTGCACAAGTAGAGATCAATTCACTAGCTCAAGCGATAAAGACTATTTTCCCAGATGTCAGTGGTCGAAGCCTTCATTATCTATACAAACATTCCGTGGATAATCATAAATCATGCAAAGATGATGAAGTCTGGGTTCAAGGGCCGACATTTTCTGAAGATGGAGTCACCAGTGAAGGTGAAGAAACATCTAAGGCGGGCGTGAAAACCTACAAATTAAATAATGCTTTTTGCATGTCACGATCTCAGTATGCACTTGAACGTGATCTCGGAAAATCCGTTTTTCAGACAAGGGTTTCTTCCGGAACAAAGAATGAGGGAACCTCATTTTTGATTAGCGATGATATTATAATGACTAATCATCACATTGCAGCCCCAGGTCCTGATGGGAA
Source organism: Bacteriovoracaceae bacterium (assembly GCA_040399925.1). GTDB lineage: Bacteria > Bdellovibrionota > Bacteriovoracia > Bacteriovoracales > Bacteriovoracaceae > Peredibacter. Next base: position 14,748 of record JBBARF010000076.1, on the reverse strand, counting down.
AGATTGCAAGGCTCTTGAGGTGACTATAAATAAAGATAATGCGGGCTGGGTTGGCTGCAAGAAAGTTCTCTATTGTGATAAAGAGCGTGATATTTGTTTTGTAGAAATGAAACAACCTTCACCGGGAATTGAACTAGGCGATCTTGTACCAAAGATAAAACTCAATTGCGCCAAGACGGAAAAACAATCTGGAATGCTTATTGGAAATTCGTATAGCTTTGGGATTCAAGCTTCTGCTGGTCCCATAAATGAAGAAGTTAATGGTAAAATTAAGCACCATATTCCTACGATTGGTGGAGCATCTGGATCACCAGTGATGAATGAGAAAGGTGAAGTTATGGGGATTAATTTTGGTCACGTCGGAAAAGAAGACTTTGTTTCGCTGAATGATGAATCTCATTATAACTCTGCGACCTCAATGTTCTGGATAAGAAATCAAATCACTAATGCGATTCAACAGACAACATACAATGTCGTAAATAATAAGTTCACGGGTGTAAAGGCGGAAGATCTTAAGAAAATAGATAAGGCCTTAAGGCAGAATCCTAGCTGCAAAAGTTGGTCCCTCCCATAATCGTTTTAAACTGCCCGACTTGAATGGTGTTGAGTGCCTGTTTCGCTCTCGAAAAAAATCTATTATTCTGCGCAATTTGTACCTCGAGCATGCACCTCTGAAAACGAGTTTTCAGGGGTGTCACAACGAATTTCAACGTTTTGATTCCAACTGATTAAATTGAGGCGTGAGAAGATATGAACTCTTTCCAGCAACACCATTCAAGTCGGGCAATTTAAAATGGTTAACTAATGAGATACTTCAATTGCCGTTTCAGCTGCAGTCGATGCCTGAACGATGAGTAGATCAACATCAACATTCACTTCGCTTTCCGCTGCTTCCAGAACTCTGACCGGGAAGTATTCATCAACAATAATGGGAAGAGCGCCAAAGATAAGAGATGTGATCAGTGGGCCCATGAAAAGACCTGGAAGACCAAACATAATCACGCCACCAATAACTGAAAGTAGCCCAATGAAAGGATGAACTTCGACCACACCCAGACTTCCCAAGAGAGGTCGAACGAGGTTGTCTGAAAGTCCGGAGAACCCTGCGACAGCAAGCATGCCGATACCTGCTCCAGTACGAGCATCCATGAAACAAAGCACGGCGAGAACAGCAGCGACTGGCGCCGCTCCCAAAATAGGAATAAATGAAACGATAAAGGTAATAAAGAAGACAAGGAAGAAGTCGCCGATCCCAAAGTACATAGCACCAACAGAAACTACTGTGGCCTGAAGGATACCTGTAATGATGTTCGAGAAGAAAACTTCGCGGCAACACGCCTTGAGCATTTTTACAAAAGCATCACCATTTCTTTTATTGAAATAGAAATACTGATCAAAAACATTACGGATGCGGCTTGATTCTTTCAAAAAACAGTAAAGGGCCAGAATAGTAATTAATCCACCCATGACAACTTCTGGAAGTTGATACATGAGATCGCCGAATGAAGCCGAGAGAGTGGTTCCGGCATAAGTCGCCAGAGCATCATACTTACTACGAACGATGGTTTCATTGATTCCATAGAGCGCGCAGATTTTATGAATAAGTGTGTAAACGGTTGCCGTAAATTTATGGTTGAGCTGATTGATATCTGATTTATGGAAAAACTCTGTTACGACTTTTGAACCCCGAACAAAAAATCCAATCGTCGGGATTAATCCTAAAAATAAAAGCAGTGAGCTGAAAGTAATAAGACTGACGTTACGACTAAGACCTCGACGCATGAAAAAATCAACGAAGGGAGTGAGCGCCATCGCGAGAATTCCCCCCAGAATCAGGTAAACCATGAAAGGCATCATGATATAAAAAAAGAATCCTAAGATAGAGCAGGCGAAGGCCGCCTTTAGGGAGTTTTTTAGGATGATATCGACGAAATTCTCACTCATAACGCTCTTTTGCCCTCAAAGGGTCCAGATGATTTAATTTGGTCAACTATTAGCAAATTTAATAAGGTTTACCAACAGCCTGTCGATAAAATATTATGAGATTTACCTATCTACTCGCCTTCTTCATGATCGGATCAGCCTTCGCAAAGCCTTGTGGCCTGCAAGGGACGATTGAAGAGCGGATCAAGGACTGCGCGGTCGCTAAGGGTGACTTCGTTTTGGTCGCCATTACCGAGAAAGGGGCCGAGTTTTACAAGGATATGAAAACAAAACTCATTTGGGGTAGCCGAATCGCTACCGACTTCAATCATTATGGGTCTCAGAAGGCCTGTTCTGATGAACTTGTTGAATATCAGGTCCTGGGTTCTTTAAAGTGGCGACTTCCAACCATCAATGAATTTGAACAAGCTGCCGCCCACGGAATGAAAGGGGCCTTACCGAATAGTGATTATTCGTTCTGGTCATCAACATCAGTTAAGAGAAAACGCTCTCGGCGCAATCGCGCTATGCCGGCAGCTGTTTATCTTTGGGATGGGACTGAACAGAGAACTGATACCGGAGATTTGAAAGATGGGGCTTCGGTTAGATGTGTCGCTAAGGATTAGGACTATAATGAAATCGATTCTTCTTTCATTTTTTATCTGCAAGTAGAGTTTAGTAATCCTTCAAACCCTTCGACATTCTACAAGCATCCATACTGACCTTGTATTCTTTTTCGTTATTCTCAACCATTGCTCTTACTTCTTTTTTGTAAGCATCTTTACTGGAGAAGCCCGAGATGACACCTTCTTTGGCGGTTGGGCGAGAGGCCATTGGATTCTGAGCATATAGCGCCTTTAGTTTGACGGCATATTCGGCCTGGCTAGCTTCAATTACTTTGAAACAATCCCCAAAAGCTGCTGAAGTAGAGACGCTAAAGACTAAGAACAAAAAGATGGTATTCATAAGATCCATCATTCTCGATAAAGCCCTATATTACAAGGTAAACTTGATTATACTTTATGAGGCAAACTGATCTAGTCCATCACTTTGCCAATAAGTTCTATATATCGTAAACTCATCTTATGAAATCGTCTTTTTACCAATATACTCTGCCTGAACTTCAGACTCTCTTTAAATCTCACGAACTCACATCAACTGGTGCTAGTAAGTTATTTAACTGGCACTACAAACAACGGAAATCCTCAAGCTGTCTGGATGATCTTTCTAAAACGACTCAGAGTTTTATCGCTGATCACCTTCATTTTGATTTACCCACTGTAGATCTGGTTCACGAATCCGAAGATCGAACGGTTAAATTTCTTTTTAAATTCGCAGATGATCGCAAAGTTGAAACGGTTCTCATTCCTTCAAATCGCAAATACGGCATTTGTCTTTCATCCCAAGTAGGATGTGCCATGAAGTGCAGCTTCTGCCATACGGGTCTTCAGGGACTCGAGCGCCATCTGCAGACTCATGAGATTGTGGGTCAGCTTCTTGCCGCCCAGAAGTGGTTAACCGAAAATCGACCTGCGGACGATCAGATTGCGACTATCGTCTTTATGGGTCAGGGTGAGCCTCTCCATAACTTTGATTCAGTTCGAAAGGCGTGCGAGATTTTTATTTCGCAGCACGGACTTTGCCTTGCTCAGGATAAAATAACGATCTCAACAGCAGGTTACTTACCTGGTCTTGAGCGCTGGAAAGCAGAAATGCCTGATGTGAATATCGCTCTTTCCCTTCATTCGACGAATACTGAAAAAAGAAATGAGCTCATTCCGATCAATACTAAATTTCCTTTGTCCCGTGTTCTTGAAATCGTTGATAAAATTCCTCGGACTAAAAAACGTTTTGTGATTTATGAGTATCTCCTGGCACAAGGGTTTAATGATTCAGAGTCTGATGCCCGTGAACTAGGGGAGACACTTAAAGGAAAGAAAGCCTTTGTTAACCTGATCCCTTTTAATCCATTTCCTGGAGCGAAATACGGTCGACCATCGACGACTGAAATAGATTTATTTAAATCTGTTCTAGATACCTTTGGCGTTCCCTCACTGGTACGTTTTACAAAGGGTGATGATATTCTTGCGGCCTGTGGCCAATTAAATTCTAAGAAAACATGAGTAAACTAAGCGAGAGAATTTCCAGACGACTCCAGAAAGGCTATATCACTTTCATGGTGCTCTTCTTTGGTCTTCCTCTTTGTTATTACGGTTATCTCTTTTTTATGAATGATTTTAACCCCAGTTTTGTTTTCATCGAAAAATGTCTCGAGGAAAAAGGCTGCTGGGATTACAAACTCAAGAAGTGTGTCGATATCTATTCAAAATCCACTCTGCAGTGCCAACGCATCGATAATTAGTCCGAAAGGGCAGAAATCGCCTGGGTTGAGGGGATTGTCTTTCGGTCGGATAATAGTCTTAAGTGGAACCCCTTAAGAAAAACCTCATCATCATTCACGGCGCCGGGCCCAAATACTACCGCTCACTTCCAGATGGAACGGGGGATTGGCAGTTGAAGTTAGCTTTGAGGTTTGCCAATGAATTTAAAGTCATCACACCTCAGATGCCGGCCCCTACGAAACCAGTTTTTGATGAGTGGAAATTTATTTTGGATAAGAATCTTGCAAAACTTAAAGGCGAAGTCTTTTTTGTCGGGCATTCGTTAGGAGCTTCATTTTTAGTTAAGTATTTGTTGGAAGAAAAAATTAAGCAGAAGGTCTCAGGATTGTTTTTAGTTTCGGCACCTTTTAATACAGTTAAGGGCTTCAATTTCTCCCATGATTTTTCGACTCTGCCTCCGATAGACCATAAGTATCTCTATCACTGTATGAACGATGTAGAAGTTCCTTATGCCCATTCCGTAATTTTTCAAGAACATCTCAGTGCTAAGCTCAGAACCTTTGAAGGTCGTGGCCACTACTTTAAAAAAGCGGAATTTCCAGAAATACTTCAGGATCTGCAAGAATCAATGTCTGAGACTCAGTCTATTCAGCCTCGTTTTAGGGATCAAGAAAATTAATTCAAGTGAACCATGGAGAATGGCCATCTCAAAATAGATCGCACTTCCGAGTGGGAAAGAGAATAACCAGATGATCAATCCACTCAAGGCAATGAGTAAAGTGAAGAGTAGGGCTTTCACACCAAGATCTTGGCGTAAGTTTTTTAAAATGATGCGAAAGTTATTCGGATGCTCAAATTTATTTAAACTTTCCGGTATCGCCCTTAACCAGACAAAGTAGTGCATCGATAATCCAAAAGTATAAAGAATGAGCAGACGGTACCAAACGATAGGATCTTGGCTCCATGAGGCGAGATACCACGCCGTTGTCTGAGAATCTCCACCAAATTGAATCTGACCATTGTTTTCAGGAATCCATGAATCAAGATTTCCATTTAAAACGAGAAGATGAATAATAAGAAAAAGAAAACTCGAAGCAATTGCAGTCATTCGCCTGCGTTTATCGCGGGCAACCATGATCCAGTAAAAAAAGGCGACCCAATTATGAAGAATGAGTGTTGCGCCAACATAGATGAGTGGTTCTTGCCACGCCAGTTGGATCAGTAGGGTCGTTAAGAGAAGACACACAACCAGTTGCAGCGGTCGAACCACTTTGGATAAGAATTGGGAAACGAGGAGGGCACCAGCAGCGACGACAATTTGCCACACACCAAAAGGGAGTTGCTCGATATGAAAAAAACCAACCTTGGATAGATGAACGCCAATAGCAATGAGGGTGACAATGATAAAAAGTTTAAAACTCTTAAAAAAACTAAACCGATAACTCGCCACCAGATGAGGATAACCAAAGAGTAACGGGCCCATCGCTAAGAGCAGATCAGGTCGAAGAACGGCAAAGGGCAGAGCAAATATAGTTGAGAGAATCATTCCTAAACTTAGCCGCAAGTAGGTTTTGCCATAAATGCTGCGAAGAAAATCTGATTTTAAAGTCCAATGCAGGATAAGGACTCGAATTGAATCTAACTGCTGAACCAGCGAATCTAAAGAACTCAATCGTGCGGGCCTAAAAATTTCCATAATTCTGGAATTAGTATAAAGTGTTCCTATTAATGGAGCAATAACTCGGCAGGAGTTTGAATGAATACTTTCAAAAACACACTTTTTTGGTTTGCAGGTCTCATCAGTTTGGTCATTCCCATGGTAGGAAGGTCAGACATGGCGATGCGTAGGTCGATGGACTACTACCGAGAAATTGAAACGTTACTGTCGGATGCTAAAAAACATTTTGTCGATGCCAGTCAAAAACGTTCCCTCACTGATAATGAAAAAAAAGTTCAACTTCTCCTAGATCTTTCATCGGCCATGAATGTTTCTAAAATCATCACTACTCACGGTGATATGAATCATCTGAATCCCCAAAACGTTGTGAATTCCATGATTAAAAAGATGCATGAGAATCCAAAGTGGGATGCTCCACTAAATGCGGAAGGGCTTAAAACTTTAAACACTCATCGCGAATTGCTCAAAACGACTTTTACCGAAAAAACTTATGGATGGGCATGGTATCTTAAACAGAATGGTGAAACTAAAGCCGCTAAAGAAATTCTGCTCAAACTCTTTGGAGATTCTTATCAAAGTGGCGTGAACATGACCCATCGTGGGTTTGGTTACTCGAGTCCGTTGGGTGAAATGAGCTACCTCAGTTCGGCCTTGGAGCCTATGTGTACGGCCGCTGAAAAGAAGGATATCGAAGCTAAAACACAGAAGGTAAAAACGATTTACAGTAACTTACCTGATTCAAATATCCAGACCTAGGCGCCCATGAAAATTGGTTTCCTCCTCCTTATTTTGCTCTCTTTTGGTTTGTGGCAGAAAAATAAAAAGCCCACCATCAATACACAGACACTTCAAACGATCAACGTCTGCACTGGTAAAAAACTTTGTGCCATTGTCTACATCGCTCCTTGGTGTCCGGCCTGCGAGCAGATGAGTCCGATCCTTAAAACATTTTTACACAAATCCCAATCAGTCACTGAATATGGTTTTCAGATTATCGTCGGTGATGAACGATCCCCTGGTCAGAACGGCCAGAAAGCGCAATCGTTGGGAGATGGAGTCATGATTGATGGAGATCGAAGTCTCGCTCGAAGCTTAAATATTACTTATTATCCTACGTTTTATGTCTTGGATCCGACGGGGAAAGTTCTGATGAAAGATCAGGATGCAATGACCTGGGCCAACCAGCATTTTGCTAGCAAATAGACCTTCATGATCACTCTCACTCGCACCACTTCAAACAATCCCGACTTCCTCGAGCTGGTTAAACACCTCGATGCCGATCTCTACCAGCGAGACGGCGAACTGATGACAACTTTTTTTGGTCAGCACAATCATGTGCCGAATCTTTCTACTGTCCTTGTGGCCTATAAAGATCATAGGCCTGTAGGTTGTGGCGCCTTCAAACGTTTTGATGATGAAACCGTTGAGGTGAAACGCATGTTTGTTTTTGAGCATGAGAGAAGTCAGGGAATTGCATCGATGATTCTTCAGAGTCTGGAAGTTTGGGCCCGAGAATTAGGAAATAAATTCTGTATTCTTGAAACAGGCATCAGGCAACCAGAAGCGATTCGTCTTTACGAAAAAAATGGCTATGACCGTATCCCAAATTTTCCGCCCTACGAAGGCGTGAATGACAGCGTTTGTTTTAAAAAGAATCTCTAACTTTCCGCATCCATCACTTGGGCCAAAATAGCAGAAATCGGCCCATATTGCTCCCCTGAAAACGACTTTCCCGGCCTAGTTAACCTAAACTCTGCCCCTTACGCTTGGCATTCTCATTGCAACTGAAGATGAAGGGGGAATTAATGAACTCAAAAAAATGTCCTTGAAAAACTACGGAGCCAAAACTTCCTTATCTTTGATGACGATCAGGATTTGAGATGTCAATTTTAGCAGCTGCCGAAGCCTATATGGATAAACCAATAAGTACCGATCAATTGTTGAAGTTAACTTTTAACTTCATTCATCGCTTTCAGAATTCTCGGATTAGTTTTCTCACTTAATAACTGAGTCATTGGAGGACTGTTTTATGGTGAAAGATACTCTGACAAAAAAACTCTCATCGATTTTACCTCGAAATTGTGGAGTCACCCTCCGTTCAAAACAAGAGTCACTTGATGTTCTTCGCGAGCAACTTGAGCAATTAAAGCTTCAGGGCAAAGGCGAATCTCATTTGGCGAAAGTTTATATCGCGATTTTAAGACGCACCTGACGGTGCAAAATTCACCCGATAGTTTCTTTTTGACACTAGATCTGTAATATTTTTTGTTTGAATTTTCTATCTTCACAGGCAAAGTGCCCTCGCTATATTCATAGTAAGAGCACTTCCTGGGGGGAAAACAATGTTCAAACTCGTACTTACACTTTTAGCTTTCTTAATCGTGAACATCACAAATTCTTTTGCGTGCTCGATGAGCGTCGATCAGATCTACACAAAAAATCAGTTGATGGGTCTTGGTGCGAGTTACCACGAATTGTCTGTGGCGAGCGTCACAGGTCTTGGGGTTGCTGACTACACAGAGATTCTTGAGGGTGGAAATGGCTGGAGTGGGGACTGCCCTGACACTCTGACATTCAGTGGCCGTGTTTCTATGACGAATCCATCAAGCGCACTAAAAAAATGCCAATACTCGGTCATTGTGAGCGTTAAGCAATATATCGGTAACGAAGCACCGGATGGCCCAGTGGAGGAGATTAACTTTTCTGGGCCCCAAACTTCTTGCTCAGTTCAATACCTAAGAATTCCCGTGATCAGAAAGCTGCCCCTACGTATTCATAAGCCACGTGTTCTACGCGGTTTCCCAACTTAATGAACTAAATTATTTTTTCTTTGGCGGAGGGGTCTTGAGGTTATCCTTCCAGATCTCTTTGCCTTTCTTCACAACTTTGCGAGTTTCAGCATCGATGTTGGTGGCGGCTTTGTTCACGGTCTTTTTAAACTTCTCTCCATTCGTTTCTTCAGCGAAAGACAAAGTAGAAATCAAATAAGTAAAAATTAAATATTTCATCGTAAGCTAAGATTAATCAAGATCTTCTAAGATTGGTATATGAAAATAGAAATTTTATTAGTTGGGCGATCCACAATGTCTGCGAACAACTTGATAAATAAGGTCAATATCTAGAGGTTTGGCGATCTTTTCTACGGCAAAGTCGAGTTTAGTATTTGAAACGAAATCAAGGCTGGCACTAGCGACCACGATGGGGATGCGCTGAAACTCTTTATAGTTGCATTCAATTTCTTTGAGAAATGTTATCCCGTCCATTACCGGCATCATGAGATCCAGTAAAATGAGGCCGGGAGTTTCTTGTTTCTGGGCGAGTAGTTTAAGGCTATCTAATGCCTGACGACCGTTGCCGGCCTGGTAGGTATCATAGCCCTCCATCTTCAACATCTCGATGAGGGCGTCTCTAATATCGATGTCATCTTCAACAATCATGATTTGTTTACAGCTCATGTCTTTAACGTATGCAAATCCTAAACCATAAATTTACGCTGTTTTTAAGCCGTTTTCGGGGCAACGTGCCCAAAAAAAAAGGGCGAGGAGGAAAAATATCCTCCTCGATCAGAATAGTTACTAAAGTTGGGCAGGTTGAATAATCACGTCCACACGACGGTTTTGCGCACGACCTTCAGAGGATTTGTTCGATGCGATTGGTTTTTCAAATCCAAAACCTTTCGAATCAAAATCAACCTCTTTATTGGCGGTATTGGCCTCAAGGTATTGTTTGACTGCCATTGCTCTTTGATCAGAAATTTTTTGATTGATCGCCTGACCACCGGTTGAATCGGTATGTCCTTCGACCAAGACTTTACTATTGTCAAAGCTCGCGATCACATCATCAACTTTTTTAAGCAAAACGAAGTTTTCCCCTCTGATCACGGCCTGTGCTTTAGGAAATTCAAGTCCCTTCATACGGATGACAAGATTTTTACCTTGCTTATAAACTTCCGCTTCTTCTGGAGTGAATTTCGCACGGGCCTTCTCATACATCGCATCCAATCTTTTCTCTCTTGCAAGTTGAGAGTTAGAAGCGGCCAGAGCAACGTTGGCTTCCTGCTCTTCAGAAAGCGCACGTTGAGTGGCATTCATTTTTTCTTCTTCTGCTTGAATTCTTAAAGCCATATCTTCTGGTGTGGATTTTGTAATTCCACGAGCGGTATTTGTGGTTGTTTCAAGTTTTTGAGCTGCGGCCAGTACTGCTGCTGCTTTAACTTCAATCTCGGCTCGGCTGTGACGATTCTGAGTAATAAAGAGGTCAGCATCCTGATATCTTTTATTAGCAACATTCAAAGTTGTAGGAGTCAGATCTCTTGCGCCGTTACCAACTGAAGTATCAATCAGGCGTCTAGATTCCCCGAGGTGACTCATCTTGATGGCAGCAAGCTCAAGGTCCAGATAACCCGCGATCAATTCAGAACGTTTTTCTTTGATGTCGTTTGAATCATCTTTTTCTAAACTCGCCGTCTCCTTACTCAATTTATCATCGAACTTTTTAAATTGAGCAGGAAGAAGTTGTTCAGCATTGGCCGCGATTGCTGCTTCACGAGCGGCTATTACGTCCTGAAGTTTAGTTTCTGATCTTTTTGCATTCGCATGAGCTTGCTCAAGATAAGCGCGACCCAACGCCACTTCTTTCAGAACTCTCTCATTACTCTTACCGTCTTTTTCCATATTCTGGGCATCAGACAAAGAGTCTTTAGCTTCTTTGAAACTTTCTGGTGCAAGAATATTGGTGTTATCTTTTTGTGAACTTTCAATGGCTGTCTGAAGGTTATAGATTTCCTCTTTGGCATTCGCCGATTTCGGATACTCTTTTACATTGGGTTTAGAACTGCAGGCTGTGACACCGATGGCGAGCATGGTGAGGATAGTAAGTAGTTTCATAAAATCTCCTTTCGAGAAGTTTCAGGGGTCATAGGTACACAGCATTGGAAATGCAAGATATGAACCAGCAATTAATGCGGTTACCGGCACTATAATGGGGATTTGGTGAGGAAAACGGGGCAATAAGGGAGCTTTGACGAATAACTTTCGATTCGTGCTCTGTGCCTATTTTTTCATCAATTCAGATGGTTGTTCATATCAAATCTAGCAGTACCGTTGTTTGTCCTTTTGTGATGAATTTAACTTTGTTCACATAAATGAGGACAACATGAAAGCAAGAGAGCCTGAAAGCTCCAATCATGAAATATGGACCAACGGTCATATTGAAGAACAAATTCCCAGACACCGTGACATTAATGACTTTCTTGCGAAGAAAATTATCAAAACAGCAGAAACAGGAAAACGGAAATGAAACTTTTAGGACATTACTATATAGATGAAAAATTCTGGCCGACAGAGATCCCATTTATTCAATTTATGGATCAGGGCCGTTCCAAAAAAGAAGTCTTGGAGCTTACAAGAGTGGCTATTGAAAATGAAGAGTCATACTGAGTATGCAAGGCATGAGTCAGGTAAGGTTGCGATGACAATGGCGACATTCAATAAATATGTTGAAGTCCTTTCATCTAAAGAAATCATTTTTCAGATAGCCTAAAACTCATGAGAACCTTACGTCTCACTTGTAACAACTTCAGTTCCATTTTTAATAATGATGTCAGCACCAACTGAACTATCCCAAGAGAAGTTGCGACTCGCCAATGCTTGGTTAAAATTTTATCGACCTAAAGGGGGCCAAGCGGACCATTTTCTTCGGCAGGAGCTTTCGGTGCCTCCTGTCTTTCGTTCACAAAACTCAAGATGAGGGCAGCAAGGGCCGTTTCAAGGACTGAATCCTGAGGCGGTTGAACCGTGATGTCCTTTTTAGGATCATCACTATCTGAAATCTTTTTAAGAGACCACAGGATGACGGCCAGATCAAGGCAAAGGATCACGATCAGAAAAATAATGGAAGAAGTCAGGGAGAAGGCTCCAAGATCCATTTGAGTCAGAACGCGATCTATGAGGTAGCCCATGATGAGACAAAAAAGAACAGAACCAATAAGCAAAATAATAAGAGATCTTAAAATCTTTTTGATCTGACCCAAAATCTGATTGGCGAATTCGGCAGGATTACCACCAAGAAAATTTCCACCGATAAGTTTTAAAAGAAGATCTGTGATGTTCATTTTTTCTTCCTGTTAAGAAGTCTGGCAAGAATGTAACCAAGACCTAAAGCAACAGCAACACTCGTTAAAGGATTTTCTTTAACCAAGGCCTCAACTTTTTCTTTGGCCTTTTTTAATTTCTCTTCGAAATTGGCGAGTTGTTTTGGGTCCAGTTGATTGAAGTCCATGAGCTCTTCCTAAGGTGGTTTATGACACCCTTTCTATAACTTAAATGACGCGGACTAGATACAATAAAATCAGGCCGAGGGTTATGACAAAGAGCGTACTGCGAATGAAGTAACAAACGAGACTACAAGCAATCAAAATTACAAACCGCTCCTTACCTTGAAGCCACTCCACCGTCCCCTGATGAAAGAAAGTCGTGGGGATGATCAAGGCCGGAAAAATCGCCGCGGGGATATAGGTGAAGAGCTCTTTGATTTGTCCCGAGATCTTAACTTTCGCCGACAGTGCAATAAAACATCCGCGAATAATGACGGTACCTATCGTCAGTAACGTCACATTGATTAGAAAATAATTTCCATTAATCATGTTTTTCTCTTTCGCTGAATGATTATCCACGCCAGAGTAATGGAAAGAAGTGACGTCACCATGAGACCCGTTTTGAGTGGTAGTCCGAAAAAGAAAAGCGAGATGATGGAGCTAAAGAGTGCCACGATCTTGTGATTTTTATTTCTCAGGGTCGGGATCAAAAGAGCGACAAAACTTAATGGTATAGCGTAATCAAGTGAAAGAGCTGCCGGAGCAAAGTTTCCAAAGATAAATCCTGCCATAACAGAAAGATGCCACGTCACCATCATACAAGCGGCAGTACCAAGATAAAAAGAAGTCGCCTCTTGGTTCGTTGTGAACTTATCGTGATTGCCTGACATAGCGGCATAACTTTGATCAGTGAGAGAAAAGGCGCAAAGAAATTTAATCAAGGGACTTGCGTCCTGCAGATAAGGCGACATGGCCGCACTATAAAGAAGAAATCGAAGGTTAATGATCAGACCTGTAGCGACGACCACAACGATGGCCGCATTCATTGTCATAAGTTCTGTAGTGGCAAGTTGGGCCGCGCCGGCATAAAGAAAAGTGTTCATCAGGACGGCCTGCCAGAAACTGAGATGAGCTTCAGCGAAAGCCGATCCTACAACTGCACCGAAGGGAATGATTCCGGAAATAATAGGGAGTACAGAGTGTACTCCCATCTTAAAATGTTTCATTGATTAAAAGCGAGAACTATTCAGTAATGAGATAGACCTGAGCTTTTCCATTGATTTTTTTAGTCACGAGATCACATTTTCCACTCAAGATAAGAGTAGGGATTTTGAAAACACGGGTAACACCCATTGTTCCGCAAACAACACTGACTCCGTCTTTATTGAACTCAAGGTCTTTACCATTAAGTGATAGTTCGGCCACTGCTGCTTCATATGTGCGTGAAACAGTATAACGGTGTCTTGAACTTCCAGCACGTCTTCTTACTGTCGCTGATACTCCAGCAGTCGCGTCCTGAATATTAACTTCAAATCGTGGACTCACGTAGCCTCGTGAATTTTGTGCCGAGATCTCAAGAACTTTCATTTCAGAAGCCATCGCCGATAGAGAAGCCATAAGAGTTACTGTCATTAATAATGCTTTCATAGTGAATCCTTTGTTGAATGAAATCTTTTTATCATGCGCATGTTTTTCCCAAGAAAAATTCGTCCTCATCTGAACATTTTACCTCTTTTTAACGGTCATCCTTGAGAGCGTCGAATGGGCGACTTCCCCCCCTTATGTCCTATTTGATACTTAAGGCTATGATGTCCTAAAATGGCGAGTCTTCGGTTTAAAAAACGGATATTCTAAGCTAGATTTGAAGAAAGGATCAAGGCATGAACAGTTTTAAAATAATGAACTCACCGGTAGGAAAGCTGACACTTATTGCAAGTGATGCGCACCTTCTCGCCATCCTTTGGGAAGTAGAAAAAGAAGGCAGAGTTAAACTTGATCAAGGTAGCAAAGTTAAACATCATCCCGTTCTGGATCTTGCAGAAAAACAATTGAACGAATATTTTCTGGGCAAGAGAAACAAATTTGATCTGCCGATACAATTTCATGGAACAGATTTTCAAAATGCCGTGTGGAAGGCTCTTCAAAAAATTCCTTTTGGTAAAACCATGAGCTACGGGGAACTCGCCCTTAAGCTTGGATCTCCTAAAGCCTCGCGTGCCGTGGGTGCGGCCAATGGAAAAAACCCGCTCTCGATTGTAGTTCCATGCCATCGTGTCATTGGGCTAAATAGAAAGCTCACCGGTTTTGCCGGGGGATTGGCCGCTAAAGAAACACTTCTCGACCTGGAATCTGAAAAATAATACAATGTTCCCATGAACAAACCCCAATTTACGCCCCCTGCTAATGTGAAAGAAGTTCTTGAACGTTTGAGTCGTCCAAAGACGGCGGTCATTACAGGTGGAATGCCTTATGCCAATGGACCTCTTCACCTCGGTCACTTGGCCGGTGCGATGGTTCCACCGGATATCACCGCCCGCTACATGCGTATGTTGATTGGGAAAGAGAATGTTCTTTTTGTTTCTGGCAATGATGATCACGGATCAACATCTGAAGTAGCGGCTTTTAAGGCCGGGATTCCGGTGCGTGAATTCATTGATCAGATTCATGATAAACAAGTTGCCACTACAACTCGTTACGGAATTTCTTATGAT
>JBBARF010000075.1:0-17270 GCA_040399925.1 Bacteriovoracaceae bacterium | reverse complement strand
TCAGAGTAACCAAGGCCGATAATGATATCTACTCCAGTTATAAAGACGATTACAAGGCCCTGCAGGAAGCGCAAAAGCTGGCGACCATTAGTTTGAAGAATACTTACGCTTCAGATAAGTACATGCTCGCCAATAAAATAACTAAAGATATTGATTCAGTTGCTTATTGCTCAAACCGTGACGGCGAGGAAGCCATTACAGAGCAGTACCAGCGAGGAGTGAAGTGTGGAAACTTTAAGGCCCTCACTCCACTTGTGACAGACTTCAATACCAATATTGAAATTGTCAAAACTCTTCATCGGGAAAACCTCATTGAAGAGCTTAACGTGCATGCATTCCAAGAGGCGATGAAATCTAAGTACTATCTTCTGGATGATAAAAATCCTGCTGACTATAATTTGAAAGTGGCGATGTATAATGGAAATAATGATCCCAAGGTCGCGCTTAAAACCTGTCAGGCCATCGCAGGTGCTGATGTTTGTAAGGGACCATATCTCGCCGCTTATAAGAAAGGGACTAAAGAAGCTGCCACCTTTGCATCGAAAACAAGGCACTTTTTAAGTTACGATTCAAAATGGCTCAAAGAATATTATAACGAACGAATGTTGATTCTATTAAAATTCTGTGATGACTATAAATACTCCCAGAACAATTCGTTGATGCAGTTTCTGCCAGGTTGGGAAACAAATTTTCAAACGCTTATGATGCAGATGACGAATGGTCCGATTGGGCCCTACCTAAATCTTTCGAGTATTGGGGATAAGGCCAGACTTCAAGATTTTAAGAGTGGAACTGATTACTGCAAATCTTTTGATCCGAAACACGCCTACCTTTTGAATGAAGATCAAATTGAAAAGGCGAGAGACGAATTTAAGGATGCTTCGAAAAAACAAATCGAACGAACCGCTGATTTTTCTCGTCCTGACCGCGGCTCTCCTAGTAATGTCTGGGGTAAAAAAGCTTGTGATGCCCCCAGTATGAAGATGAAAAATGATATGTATGCCTTGAACTCTTTGTATAAAAGTCATGCCTATCTCACTGGGCGGGTCATGACGAGCATGAATCAAACAGAACAAAAAATTTATTCGGAAGTTCTGTGTGAAGCCAAAAACTGTGATTATCAGGTTGATAGTTTTAATGAAGATGTCTCAAGTGCGGGGAAGGTTCTGGCAATTGCTACAAACTTCATTCCTTACGTTGGGCCCTTCGTTTACACCGGAATCACCGCGGCCATTGAGATTAAGGATCTTGTTAAGGATAAACAAGATGCAGAAGAAGATTATGATAATATCATCGGCGGCGTGGTCTCTGATGGTGTAGATAAAGAATTCACCGGGACTATGAGTGATCTGATTAAAAAATTATCGACGGATAAAGATGAGTCTGTGATGATTAATGAGATTGCTAAAACCATCATGGTGAATCTCGTTCAATTAGGAGTCAGTCAAGCGGTGATTAAGCCTCTGGCTTCAAAACTTAGTCAGAATATTGCGATTCAAATGGTTAAGAGTCGGGGCGTACCACTTTCAACTTTTGAAAAACAAGCACTCGAAGTTGTTGTCTCCGGTGGTCTGCTTGCTGTTCAGGAGGCCACGAATAAAGGTTTTAACATCGGGACCAAGCAAAGTATTTTAGATTGTCTCAAAGGGGCGGGTGATATGATTGTGACTGTGACGACTAAAGATAAGTGAAATCTACTGAAAGATTACGCATCCCTGATCCTTGCATGATGAATGTTTCTTTGTAACCTGGGGCCTCGTAATTTACTTTGAAGCTTCGGTACATGCCTGAGTATTCCTGAGCAAAGAGATTTCTAAAAAAGATCAGATAAGAGAAATGATATCCTGATTGAACACTGGTCTTTGATAAAAGATCGGCGAGAAGATTGGATCGATCAACATCCCCACGAGCAAAATTCAGACTCAGGCCCTCCATCCCTTTGGCCTGGGCGACGATCGCTCGGGTATCATAGATGAGGTTTACGTGAGCTTCAGATTTTGAATTCATCAGACCAATTAACACCTGACGGGTGCTATTCCAGATGCAGTAGTTATGATTTCCACCACTGAAAGTAATTGAAATCTCTTTTTTTGCCCCAACTTCAAAACGGTTATTGCCTGAAGGAGAGACGATGAGGGAAGTTGCTTCAGGCACATTAACGAGCTCGCTGTTGTAATCATTGGTCGGAAGAACTGGCACGCGTCCATCAAAAAAAGTTCCCACATCGACTAGATTGCCACGACCATTTCCTGTCTCCAGTAAAATGATTGATTGGTATCCTGGATGGTTGAGATACGCCTCAGTGACAGTTTTGAGTTTTGATTGCCAATCGTAAATTGTATGAGGATGAACGCTCAAATGATAATTCCCATCAACGAGAGTGAAGGGGTGAGCATAAGCAAAACTTACGGTACAGAAAATCTTTGAGGTCTCAAATTCCTTGTCAAAGCTTCGATCAGCAACACTTTGGATAAAAAATTCTTTGCTTTTAAGTTTTCCTGTTGAGGTGTGAACCTTATCCAAGATAATAGTATAACTAATTTTGCCTTGAGAGCGTGCGAGTGTGAAGGCCATAGTCACTGAACGCTGTTCATTTTCGACAATAAAAGTTCTGGTGAGTTTCTCAGTCGACTTGATTGTTTCACTGATGGGAGTAATTAATTTATAAGTATCATTTTTTGAATAATTACAATCCAGATCAAAGTTTTTATCAGTTTCTAGATAGGATTCTTTCACACGCGCAGCAAAGTCCTGAGCGTAGGAATTCATTGAAAAGAGGCAAAGAATAAAAAGCAGGATGTTTATGGATTTCACCCTGGAACTTATAAAGCAGATGGGGAATTTTGGGGAGGCGGGATTTGTAAGTTATAAAGTTTACAGGGATGTGCATTTTAAATGCGTCTGGGGCTTTAAGCAACGCTGATTTTACGCAACCTTAACTCCACTTAGAAAATCTGCGACTTAACTCTTTTCACATATGGCACTGAACTTGGAGTAAGGCCAGGGTAGGGGTGCAACGTGAAACAAACATTTTTTGCTCTATTTTTTCTAAGTCTTTGCCTTAACGCAAAGAGTGTTTGCCCCAATCGAGGTGAGAATCAAGGACCTCCCAAGGCCTTCGAAGTGAAGGCAAAAATACTTAAAACACTTCGAACTCATCTGCCTAAAAAACACATGGGTGCCAGTCGTGCTATCGCAGCGGCGATCTATTATCATTCAACATCAAAGAAACTTGATCCCATGATCATCACGGCAGTGATTTCGAGTGAGTCTGGTTTTAATCCTAGTGCTTTAGGTTCTGTCGGTGAATTAGGGATGATGCAATTGAGACCTGCTACCGGAGAGTGGATTGCTCGTCGAATGAGTATTCCATGGAAGGGTGTCCGTGCTTTGACTCAGCCAATTTACAATATCCGTTTGGGCACGGCCTACCTGGGTTATTTGAAACAGAAGTTCAGTTCAAGAGGGGGTCAATTGTATCTGGCAGCCTTCAATATGGGTGAGGCGAATGTGGAAAAGTATTTAACGAAAAATATTCAACCAAAAATTTATTCACAACATGTGCAAAGGAAATTTTTGGTGATTAATGGGTATTAGAATCCGCAGAAACTCATCGCCCATTCTTTAAGCACCTGAGTTGTTCGGCTGGTGTTTAAAAGATGAGACGAGCAATCCATATATTCATCCACGATAATCTTTTTACCACGACGATAACCGTTTACGATATCGGATCCAGCATCACAGGTCACCGGAAGTGATTCAATCGCACCTACGGCCGCCACTTCTAAAAACACATCAATCAAGAGTACATTTCGGGCACTAATCTCACTGACCGTTGTGAACGGAGGTTCATTTCTTAAATGAGTTGTTACCTCAACCCTTCCGTCATTAGAAATTAAGCAGGATTTAGAAAAAACGTACTCAGGGGGAACAAATCCACTGGCGGTTTCTCTCACCATAAGTGGGGCACTGGCATAAGCTCTCAAAGTTAAAAGGCCTGCGAGGAATAAATAGTTCATGGTAGGTTCTCCAGAAGGGCTCTTTTAAATTTATTATGGCCTGAATGAAAGAAAAAATAATTGTGGCCTAAGACTCTTCCTTGACTTTCGGTCTTGGTGAATCCACAGTGCGTTAATGTTATCCTTTAATGAACTCCCTCTAATTCCGGGTCTACTCAAGAACCTCAAAACTCTTGGCTATTCCAGGCCTACGGCCATCCAAGCTGAGGCCATCCCTCTTTTATTAGAGGGTCATGATCTATTAGGGATTGCTCAAACGGGGACTGGAAAAACTGCTGCGTTCTGTTTACCCATCATCCACAAACTTCTCTCCGATCCACAAAATAATGTCGTCCGAGTTCTGGTTCTTGCTCCTACCAGAGAACTTGCTACGCAAATTCAAACGAGTTTTGAAAATTACGGTAAAGATCTAGGGATAAAAAGTATCGCGGTCTACGGGGGAGTCAGTCAGCACCCTCAGGTTAAGGCCATCAAAGAAGGCGTGGACATCATCGTTGCCACTCCGGGTCGCCTCCTAGATATCATGAATCAGGGAAATCTTCGTTTTCATAAAGTTGAGATGGTGGTTCTGGATGAAGCCGATCGGATGCTTGATATGGGTTTTCAGGAAGAGATCGATAAAATTATGGAATCTTTGCCTAAGAAAAAACAATGCATGTTTTTTTCAGCGACCATGCCTCAGCAGGTTTTAGGTCTGGCCCGAAAAATACTCTACCGTCCCAAACGTGTTGAAGTCAGTCCCAACTCTTCAACTGTGGTTCAGGTAAATCAAAAAGTTATTCTGTGTAAGAAAGAAGATAAATTTCAGGTGCTTCGTAAAATTCTTAAAGAAGAAGAGCGCGAGTTGGTAGTTGTTTTCACAAAGACCAAGAACTCGGCCGATAAAGTGAAAGAGTACCTTCGTTTTCATCGTATTCCTGCTACGGTTTATCATGGGGATAAATCTCAGGATGACCGTGAGATGGCGCTTTCTAATTTTAAAAATGGAAATTTGAAAATTCTTATCGCTACCGACATTGCAGCACGGGGAATTGATATTCAAGGCGTGAGTCATGTGATTAACTTCGAACTTCCTATGGAAGCAGAAAGTTATGTTCACCGTATTGGTCGTACTGCGCGTGCGGGTAAAGATGGTGTTGCGATTACTCTTTGTGATAATTCCGAATTACCTATCCTTGACCGTATTGAAGTACTCATTCAAAAACGACTTCCAGTTGAAACATTTACCGGCGCTCCTGAAGCATCAGGAAAGTGGCATCAAGAGGGATCTGTTCGAGTTGTTAAAAAACCCACGCCCGGTATAAGCCAGGAGAAAACGGGCTATCTCGATCATTCGAAGCGGCAAGCTCCAAATGCGGCCAAGTCTCATCCTGGTTTTAAAAAGAAGAAAAAAAAGATCTGGTAGTTTTTCGGGACTAACGTGTCCCGGACACAGAGTTCATAATTTCTTTCGCATCTTCAGAAGCCACTTCAATAAATTGTGACATAAGCTTTGCCAGCTGATCTCCTTTCGCTCCCATAGTTTCAGGAGTAGAAGGCGAGCTCAGGTATTCAAAGACAGCTTGAATCACATCATCGGTATTTTCTTTCGTTCCAACAATCGCCTGCATTTTAGCGATCAGATCTTTTCCATTTTTTTCTCTGACTTCAAAAGCATGGATTGCGCGCTGAAGTTTTGTACGGTCACGGCGTGTGATACCAATACCGCTGCGTTGTGGTCCACCAGGCCTATTGTTCGGGCTCGGTGCAAACCATTCATTAAGTCCACCTTCAAGAACCGCTCCGCCTTGAACCACGAGACCAGTTTTTGCACTAAGAGCAGAAACCACAGTTACGGCGGCGAGATCAATTTCCCAAGGATGTACACCATCTTTAAGATCAACCATCAAGTGCCGGACAGCTTCAGCAGTATAGACCGTGAAAAAATCGGAGAGAACAAGTTGGCCGGAAGCCGAGAGTTGGGCCCATCCCGTAGTATCACTTGTGGCCAAAGACTGAACCAGAGTTTTATAAAACGGCTTAGCATCCTTAGTTTCTTTGAGATACTTACTTAGATCAGAGAGATATTCAGGATCCGTAGCATCAGCAACACCACGAGAAGGAGAAGAAGCAAAACTGCGTCCACTCATCACTTCAGTGTGCGGATTCGTTTTTCCCGTTTTATAAAGCACGTGGTAGTTATAGTTATTCTCATCTATCTTAACTTTTACCCCAAGTCCGCCTGTGAGCATGTAGAGAGTCGTGAGATCAAAAGCATTTCCTTTAATTCCCGCTTCAGAAAGCGCCAGAGACATATCATTTTTATTAAACCATTCTTTGTCTTCAGCTTCATAGTAACTGATGTTATCGACAGTTGATTTCGTTTTTTTCTTGGCCAACGTGTTGTAGGCGAGAACGACAGATTTATCATCCAGAGCACCTTCATATTTTTTTGTCGTTCGATTCCACTTGGCACCCTTGTATTTTTCAAGTGTTTTAGGAAAGAGAAGTTTTGATTCTTTCAGGTAAGTTTCAGAACCAATGTTCGTGAATCCTCCTCCTCCGCCATTTTTCTTATCACTGAGTGAATCGAGGGAGGGTTTAATCTTCGCTTTTAAAACTGAGGTATAAGTCTTGCCCTTAAAGTCAGCCATCTTAAAACTGCGCTCTTGAGGGTAGGACATAATCCCGTAGTTCGAGGCAAAAGCCGTGTTTGTTTCTAGAGCTAGAGATAAGAGGACTAATAAATGAGAGGCGCGAAAGTTAAAAGACATAGATGCTCCTTAAATGCTGAAAGATAAGAGCTTATAGATGGTTTCTTAGTCATCTAGCCAACATGATAAATGACAGCGGTCTATTTAATTATTAGATAGATGAAGTGAGGGCTTCCGTCCGATAAGGACATATGAATAAAACTCTGCTGGGCCACTTCAAGGCCCTCTTCAATAATCATGAAGCCTCTATGGTTCAGACTCAACTTGATCCTGAGATCGCTCAGATTTCTTTTCTTCAGTCGCTGGATGTCTTGATTCAGGAATGGCCTTTTGAAGTGTCGGCCCATTTGCCAGATCTCAGAGATGAGGTGAGCTCAGAAACAATTTCAACGGCCCAAGCAAATTATTATTTTGATCAGGGCATGGGGCTTCTCTTTAATGATGCTCACAGGCCTTCACCAGTTTTAAGCGAGTATCTTCAGATTATCCGCCGTGAACTCGGTCTTTCTGCTTTAACTTATGGACGCTGCCTCATTTATGCAACTCCAGATGGAAGGGGAACAGCTCCTCATTTTGATCAGAATATTAATTTTGTTTTACAAATTCTTGGAACAAAAATTTGGACCATGGCCCCCAATACCGATGTTGAAAATCCGCTAACCAGACACACGATGGGCCTTGAACCTGATCCAGAG
Organism: Bacteriovoracaceae bacterium; assembly: GCA_040399925.1. GTDB lineage: Bacteria > Bdellovibrionota > Bacteriovoracia > Bacteriovoracales > Bacteriovoracaceae > Peredibacter. The sequence continues at coordinate 9,863 of JBBARF010000075.1, read as the reverse complement.
ATGATGAGTTATCTGGAAAAACCATTATCAACAAGCATGCCTCAGGTGACTCAAAAATTTGAATTAAAACCCGGCTCGCTTTTATACGTTCCTCGTGGTTATTGGCATTCCACTGAAGCTGAAGGGGATGCGCTGGCGCTGAACTTTACCTTCACCGCTCCCTCGTGGTTAGATCTCCTTACCGCCGCTTTAAGAGGGCGTCTGGCCCAATCTCCGGAATGGAGAGAAACAGCGATGCCTCAGAATCAACAGCAATTTGAGCACTTGCTGGAGCTAATAAAAGAAGATTTAACTGGCTGGAAGGTTTCTGATATTTTAAGTGCTACGGAGCCTGAAGATGAGTAAAAAAATTGTTAAGTAAGAGTCATCGCTTGGTGGGGAATACCTGCCTCGAAAAAAATCTCGCCCTGTCTCGTCCAGCCTAACTTTTCATAAAAAGGAACGGCGTCCACTTGCGAATGCATATAAGGCGTCAGTTCAGGGTAATGAAGACGGGCAAATTCCTGCATATTTTCCATGAGAACTCTACCCAGACCCATCCCTCGATAGGATTTTAGGCCAGCGATCCTTTCAAATTTTATATAGGGAGATTTAAGTCTCATCCTTCCACAAGCAACGGGTACAGATGCTTGAGTCAGCAGAAAATGATGGGAGTTGCATTCGAATTCATCTATTTCAATTTCTTCCGGAACATTTTGTTCCTTAACAAAAACTTCTTTCCTGATGGTGAGTGCCTCAAGATATTCAGGAGTATTGTAAAAGATTTTTCTAAAAATGAGATCATTCATGAGGAGGACACTTTATCACAGAATCATAAAAATACGATCTCCCCAGAAATCATTAAGAACTCTGGAGAGCGCACGATGAGACGTTTCTATTCTAGGGCCTGTCTGATCCCATAATAGATAGGACTGAGATCACTGAGCGTTTCTTGCACATGCTTTGAGCCACTGTTCTGTCGGAGCTTCTTAATTTGATAGCTGGCGCGGGATTCCATTTGGGCCCAGACATCAATCTCAGTGATAAAATCAATTCCGAGGTCAATGCCTTTTGAAAATCTGGCATTTGATACGTCAACTTCAGCTGTATAATAGGATTTAGAATCATTCTTCATGACGTATCTCCTTTGTTGCGTAAATGTGAGGAAGGGGACATAAATGTGGTCGGGACGGGATCGGCTTGGATTATTATCTCAGAAGCCTTCTGCAAAAGATACGAGACAAAAACTACCTTTTAGGAAAAATTTAATGGCCGACTGAGGGGCTTCTTACCCGTATTTACTTGTACTTCACAGGAGAGTTCAACTAACCTCCTTTCATGGACCATGTAACAGAAAATAACTTTATCGCTCAAGTCATCAAACGATCTATGGGATTACCGCCGAAAGAAATCCCGTCGGACTTTCATTCAGTCGGGGCCAGTCTTCCTCGCTGGCACTTACAAATGCTTCAGGATCGACGTCGCATGGAATACTACAGCGACATTATTAAAACCAAAGTTCAGGATAAAATTGTTTTAGATATCGGTACAGGTTCTGGCATTCTTTCTCATCTTGCCTTGAGGTGGGGAGCTAAAAAAGTTTATTCAGTAGAACAAAATCCAGCACTGGCCGCAGTCTATCGCCACTTGATGCGTGAACCACTGGCAACGGGTAAAGCTGAGCTCATCGTTGATGATGCCCGCTACCTTCGCAAAGAACAATTTGCTGACGGTCTACCGGACCTGATTGTTCATGAACTGTTTGGTTGTTTTGGTATGGGTGAAAATCTTATTCCGATCTTTCGCGGATTGACTGAAGAAGGCATCATCATACCTAAGACTGATGTCACTCCTGATTGTCTTGAAGTTTGGGCGCAACCAGTTTTTAGCCAAGAGCTTTCTCAAGATGTCGTCATCGAAGCTTTTGAGGGCTACGCTCTTAATGAGCTTAATATTTTTGGTTATCAGAATTTTTGGGAACAGGATTATCAGGCCTCACGTCATTCAAAGTGGCAGAATAGAGGCGATTCTCAGATGCTTTTTAAATGTAACCTGAGAGATCTCCTCCTGCCTGAAACCACTGTTATGAGTGTGAAGGCCGCTGACTGCTCACATCTTAAATTATGGATGAAAATCGTTGATACAAAATCCGGTCTGGTACACTCCAATGATCACGATCTATCGATCTCACACTGGACCAATGCTATTCTCACGATCCCTCACTGGCTTCGCGGAAAAGACTTTAAAGTAGAATTTAGAGTGAACCCTGATCACCTTGATATCCTTCGCTACTTTTAAGGCAAGAAATTAGAGCGAAACGGGAATAATCACCGCACCAATAATGGCAAAATCCTGAGCACGATCAAGCGAAATACCATCGATATCAGCGGTATACTCTTTGCGATTAGTCCAGTTGAAGGCGAGCTCAAAAGAAGTTCCATTCTTAATTGTCTTACGATTAACAAAATAGACGTCGATGTAGTCAGGATTACCTGCACCACTAGTGGTGAAAGCTTCTTCTGTACAAGCGGTATCCAAACAGCGGCTCTTGATGGCACCTTTGCCATTGGTAAATCCGTTGTAGCCGACAAAAAGCGCACCTTCTACGGCAGCTTTGTAGATCCACTCGTAACCAACACGAACGTACTTGTAGCCACCCTTGTAACCGAAGTAATCATCCATATAGGAGAGCTCAAGCAAGAAGCGTTTGTACTTGGCCTGTAAATTATATTCATCGGTATCAAAAACTCCGGCACCAGGAAAATAAAAGCGGTTGTATGAAGTTTGAAGTTCCCAGTTTAAACCGGTCCATCTTTTACCGATGGTGACATCCGTTTCCTGAGTTACTTTAGCTTCAGCGCTATAACCTTCATCAGAAAATTCGGCGTTTGAAATAAATGTTCCTACATAAAGGCCATGATCCTCCTGAGCTTCAAGAACTCCCTGAACCGCTGGTTTGTTTTCCGTAAAGGTTGTCCCACGCCAAATAAAATTAGAAAATACTGAGAACTCAGCATCCAGAGTGACAGAGGCACTGGCAAACGCCGGGAAGAGCAAAACGAAGATAAGAATTTTTTTCATAAGTCGTTATTTTTACAATCTTTTAGAGAGGAATGACAAGATGTCAAAAAAACGACTTATCTGTTGTTTTTAAAGGCTTGTCCTCTGTGTTAGTCTCGAACAATGTTTGATTTTTTCATCGTTCTTGCCTGTTTATTTATCAACGCCTTCTTCTCTGCTTATGAAATGGCCTTCGTGACCGTTTCAAAAGAAGAAATCGATGACCTTGAAGACTCCGCTCGAAATGTCATGAGACGTATAAACCTCTTTAAACGAAAACCAGAACGGACTCTTTCAGTCATCCAGATTGGGATCACTCTTGTAGGGGCCATTGCCGCTGCAGTAGGAGGAACAGGAGCTGTAGAATCTCTGGAGCCCTACATAGCTGAAACTTACAACCTTTCCCGTAGTGCTGCTGAGGTGATCTCTGTAACGATAGTGATTTTACCTCTCACTTATTTCAGCGTTGTTTTAGGTGAACTTCTTCCAAAAACCATCGCCCTGAAACATCCCCAAAAAGTTCTTTTGTTTGGGACTGGAATTCTCTCCCTCATTGATCGCGCCCTTTCGCCTGTAGTTACTTTTCTTGAGCTTTCAAACAATTTTCTCCTGAAAATTTTGCATTTGGACGCAATCAACGAAGAAGATGAAAGCATGGGACAAAGTATCGAGATTGGTGCGCTTCCGGATTATCATCAAAAGTTTGTACAAAATCTCGTCAGTCTGAAGGGGCGTCGCGTTTCAAAATCGATGCTTCCTTGGGATAAAGTTGTTAGTATTAACTTCGCTGATTCTGATGAAGAAGTGAGAGCAAAACTTCAATCTGCTCCACACTCGCGCTTCCCAGTTGTTGATGGGGATACTCTGGTAGGAATTCTTAACGTCAAGGAATTACGAGATGCTCACAAACAAGGACATCTCCCATGGCAGGGCATACTAAGGCCTGCCGTCAGATCAACTCCCTCTGAAAGAGTCCTTGATGTCTTTCTTCGCATGCAGGAAAAGAAAAATCATATTTCTGTAGTCGTTAATGAAAATGAAGAATTTGTCGGCATCATTACTATTCAGGATATTCTGGAAGAAGTTGTTGGTGATATTCATGACACGATCGAGGAAGGCCGAACTTCAAAAATGCTATCCAACAGAGGGAAGATTAGTCTCAAGAACTAGATGAAGTTTTAAGGCGAGTGTATTGTCGGCATCAATAAAAAGAAATTTCTTCACAACAATATCAAAATCCGATCTGCTCATTTTCCATTCAGCTGAAAGGTTGAGTCTTTTTTTATCCGTGCTCCAAGATATTTTTACAGGAACATCTAAGTCTCTTTCAATTCCACGGATAAGCCATTTGATTTTAAAGTTTTTTTCAGAAAATGGAGATGGGCCAAGGAGTGTGGCCGAAATTGTTTTGAATCGGGGAGAGTTCTTTCCTACTGAAGGGAGCTTATTTCCAATTCCTACGTGCTTTTTTGGATAATCAGAAACACTATAATCAAGAGACATGGCCTCAAGAAAGTGACAGAGAAGAGTTTGATCCTTTGTCATAAAATCTTCGACATTTAAGGTAATGGTTCCGGATGATAAACAATTCTTTTCTGGATCAAATAAGACCTGTCCCTGAAATTTAGTCACCTTGATCAGATGTTTACCAAACGGATAGGGAATTTCAATAATCAGACTTGAATCATGGGTAGGAACAAGAGACTTGAGATTTTCGTTAGATTGCAAGAGATCCTCGATTGCTTAAGCTATTCATCAATAGAGTTAGAATTTTAACATACTTTTCGGCATTTTATCCCTGGTTATTCCTTTGGACGAGCGACCTTCTAAGTTATGATTGAGGAATGAAACAAAAATTTGTCCAAATCCTTTATCCACTACTGGCGCTCTTGACTCTCGTTCCCGTTATCAGCTCTGGAGTTGCTCTTTTTATAGGAATACTTTTTGCCTTCATCTTTGGTAACCCCTTTATTGAAAGAACAAAATCTCTGACTTCATTGTTTTTGAGCCTCGCCATTGTTGGTCTAGGAGCGGGAATGAATCTTATGACCGTGGCACAGGTCGGTTTTCATGGAATCGGCTACACCATTCTGGGAATCGTTTCAACTTTTGTCATTGGAACACTTCTTGGGAAATTTTTAAAAACTGATCGAGATACTTCTCTACTGATTACAGTAGGAACCGCCATCTGTGGAGGCAGCGCCATTGCAGCTGTTGCTCCGGTTATTCGCGCCAAGTCACATGAAGTGACCATTGCCCTTGGTATTGTTTTCTCACTTAATGCCATAGCACTTTTTCTTTTTCCTTTCATAGGCCATCAGCTGCTTTTATCTGGAGAGCAATTCGGTTTATGGAGTGCTTTGGCAATTCATGATACGAGTTCAGTGGTGGGAGCTTCTCTTCAGTATGGCCAGGGCGCCTTAGCGGTAGGGACGACGACTAAACTTGCCCGTGCCTTGTGGATTGTTCCAGTGGCGTTAAGCATAGGCCAAATCCGCTCGAAACAAGCCAAGAATAGTGAAGGGGCCCAAAAAGCAAAACGTCCCTGGTTTATTCTTGGATTTCTTGCCATGGCGGCACTGATGACATTTGTCCCGGTCCTTCAACCAGTTGGGGACGTGCTCAATACATTGGCCAAACGGTTAATGGTCATGACTTTATTTTTGATTGGATCAAATCTTTCGCCGGCGGCGATGAAAAGCGTTGGAGTCAAACCTTTCATTCAAGGTATTTTACTTTGGGTCATTATGGCGAGTTCGAGCCTTTTTATAATCTACCAAGTCCCTTAAGTGAAGTAAGGAATCCAAAAGCTAAATGTGGATCCTCTCCCAGTCTGGCTTTCGGCTTGAACATCACCACCCAGATACTGAACAATTCTTTTTACATTCGCCAGTCCAAGTCCGCTGCTATTCTCACCGGCAGTAGGTCTGACGCTGGTTTTTCCAAATTCTTTAAAGAGTTTGGAAAGCTCATCAGTGGGAATTCCCTGACCCTCATCCAGAACTGAAAAATTTAAACGCTGATTCGCTTCATCAAAATTCGCCTCAAGCCTTACTTCCGTATTAATATGAGAAAACTTAATGGCATTGGATATAAGATTGGCCAGAATTTCTCTCAAACGATTAGCGTCGACATTTGCCTCAATCGGGAAATTATCACTCATGTTTAAAGTTAAGCAGATATTTTTCCTGATCGCTAGCGTTTCATTATCTTCGATGACTTCGCTCAGGAAATTGATCATTGATTGTCTTTTGAGATAGATCAGTTGTTTTCTAGCATCAGGATCATGCAAGGAATTTAAATCCTGCATAAGATTGATCATGGCTTCGCAGCTTCTTTTAAGCACAATAAATGTCTTCTTGGAATCCTCTGAAAGACCATCATACCATTCCTTCCGCGTCGCAAATTCCAATGTTCCCTTCATGACAAAGAGGGGATTATTGAGATCATGAATGGTATTTCTAAAAACTTTTTCTTTCGTGTGAAATTCATCCATGTTTTTTTTAAGTAAACCCTGCTCAATAACTAACGAGAGGCCTCCGCTTAAGCGCTCGAAATAACTCACATGTTTTGATTTGTAGGTATGTCTACTAACGCTCGAAAAAAACATGCAACCAAATTGTTTTCCATTACTAATAAGAGGAAGAATCAGTGATGACTTTATTCCATCCAGGATTCCTAATCTTACAACTTCAGAATCAGGATGGAGACGTGAGTATTCTTCCAGGTCTTCTATGACCCGGATTTGATTTCCGGCCAAAAGACGTCCCAGACTGCTGTCTTGGACATCAAACACCAGATTTTTCTTTAAAGAGTTTGTGGGTAGTTTTGATTTTACCCAGTTTAAACGAATTCTTTTTCCTTCGTTCTCGTTTACACCGATGAAGATGCGGTCGAAGGGAACAAGTGGGTCGAAGAAAGTGAAAATGGAGTCAAGAATGTCCTGGTAGAACACCCCTCTATTCATCTTCTGATGAACAGATTCAAAGAATCTTCCGAGCATTTGTTCGTTTTCCATTGCAGGAAGCTACCTGAAAACTTAATGGATTGGCAGCAATTAGAACGTTCTTAATAATTAATTAAAAAGCGGACAACTTTTACATTGTCCTCGATTAAGAAGGGTTAATACTTAATTTTTCTTGATTGATTAGGAAAGCTTCAGGGCAAATTGCGCCAGACCGTTAACAACTGATTGATAAATATTGTGTTCGAGGAGTTTTTCTTCACCAAAGATCGCCTTCAGTTGCTCACGAATAAGAGGGAACTGCGATGTTCCACCAGTAAGACAAACTTCATCCACATCAGAAATCTTTAGATTTGATTGCTGAAAAACATCCATCATTGTTACCATAACTTCATCGACAGAGGGTGTTACGCTCTTGCGGTAATCCAAGGCCATAACTTCTTGCTCGACCAGCATATCAAGGAATCCATAAGAAAATACTTCTGAAGGTCTTTTCCCAAGACTTACTTTGACACGTTCTATTTCATGAAAGAGAGGAAAACCGAGTTGAGATTCAACCAGTGTAAAAAGATTTTGCATTCTTTTCTGATCAAGTTCGGAGAGTCCGAATTTATTAATATGCTGAAGAAATTCCCACGTATCTTTTTCGCGCAAGTGCGTGATGTGGGCGGGAGAGCAGATCTTTTTGAGAAGATTTCTTGGAAACTGTAAAATATTTGTTCCACCTGGAATTTGGTACTGGAACTGAGAACCAAAGTGGGGAGAGATAAAGTCTCTCATCATCATCCCGTCTAAGACATCTCCAGCGATAAAAACTCCGGACAATCCCAGAATATCTTCTTTAACGTAGGGACCTTGATGAAATTTCATCAAAGTAAAATCAGAAGTCCCTCCACCAAAATCGGTGATGAGAACTATTTTTTCTTTTTTATCGCCTTTTTTATAATCCAAACCCGCAGCTATGGGTTCAGGACAAAAGACGACTTCTTTGAATCCCGCCAGTTCGCTGGCCTTCTGCATCCTGTCCTGGGCGAGCTTGTCGTTTTCTTTATCCAATGAATACAGTGCAGGTCTGCCTAGGACAAGTTTTTCCACATTGAGACCTGTGAATGCATTGGCCCTTCTTCTCATCTCACCTAAGAAGACAGCGACCATCTCAGAGATGTTCATATTGCGGTTATGGACAGAGGTTCCGGTGTAACCAGGTTCAGGCAGAAATTTTTTAATTGAGCGAAAGAAGCGGCCTTCGCCTTCCAGGGTGACGTATTCAGAAATGGCTTCAGAGCCAAAGTACCATTTGTTTTTTTCAGGTGTGTAGAGCAAAGATCGTAAAACAAATTGCGTCGATGGATCCAGAGGGACTGGTTGAATTTTTCCATCAGAGGAAACGAAAGTTAGAAGAGAATTGGATGTTCCGAAATCCACAGCGTAGTAAGACATGAACAAATTATAGTGGAAGTCCGTCTTAAAACCTAACAAAACCTTTGTTGACCAGAATCAGTCCAAAGGCCTTAGGTCCCGAAGGTCGTTAGTTATTTGCGGGCTTCGCAGACAATAAATTTTGAGTTCGTTGCGATGATAGTAGAATTGCCGAAGAGTCTTTTTAGTTTGACCTGATAACCAAGGTGGGAGTTCCCGATAACCCGGAGGACTCCGCCTTTCTTTAAGGCATCATAGGAATCTTGAAACATCTGCCAGGCGATAAAATCTCCGACCGTATTCTGCTGATGAAAAGGCGGATTACACAAAACCAGATCCAGAGAGTCTTTTTCACCGTGCTCAAAACAATTGGTCCAGATAAATTCAGGACGATCAGAAAAATATTTTTGATAATTTTTAGCGGCACTTTGAATCGCCATCGCAGAGTCATCACTAAAGATGATGGACGCTTCAGGACTCACCAGCTTTGCTTTAATTCCCACGACGCCATTGGCGCATCCTAGATCAAGAATTTTTCCCGTTTTACCTGCAGGCAGATGCTCCAGAAAAAAACGTGTGCCGACATCGAGTTTTTCGCGGCTAAAAAGATTTGAATTATTACTGAAGGGTTTATCAAAACCATCCATCATAACTTCCAACGGATAGGGAGAGGCTTCAATTTTCTTCTCAAAACTCGCAAATACTAGACGGGCCTTCTTTTGCGCCAGACTGGTGGTCGTGGGTCCAATGTACTTTCCCAGAAGATCAAAACTTCCTTTGGCGAGATGTTTAACCATGGAGCCTGCGATGATCTGAGCACCTGCTTTAACATGACCGGTGAGGTGACAGAGAAAATCTTCCAAATAGGACAAATTTTTCGGAAGCTGAATTAAGACATAATCATAAAACCCTTCGACCCTATTTAAATCAAAGAGCGGGATGATTTTGTTATCGCTGTTCCTCTTGATCCCTTGAGAACTCACGAATGAATCAGTAAAAGTTGTGATCTCATAATCCATCAGCCCACAACTTAAAGCACCAAACTGATCATTAAAGATGAGAATGCGCTTACCTTTGAGATCAAGTGTATTCATATGAGCAAGTATCAGCTCATCAGCTGCGTCCCACCCCTGAAGCGGATCATTTTTAATGGTAGGATAGCGCTTAATTTCCTGAGGAGTCTTTGGCATGTTCCCATTCTATGGCAGTTTATAATAAATTAATCCTAGTCTGTAGAAATCACCTGGTTTGCCCTGTGCGTCTTAAGCAACGACTCGCGTCGAAGGGCTTTTGATTTGCCGCCACAATTCGTTATTGCTACCCCAGCCCCATCTAGAACGTAACCAAAGGGGTAAGAAATGAAAGCAATCTTTGCTGCTTCTCTCATGTTGAGTGCAGTTGCCTTTGCCGATGAAGGCATAGGCAATAAATGGGACTCAAA